>NZ_JBFTLU010000023.1:0-47234 GCF_056396605.1 Pseudomonas sp. 05T35 | reverse complement strand
GTGCCGGGGTGTTGAAGAACAAGTCGCGCACTTCAACCGAAGTGCCGACCGGGTGGGCGGCCGGCTGGACGCGAGGCGCCATGTCCCGGCCTTCGGTCTCGACCTGCCAGGCCTGATCGGCACCTCGAGTGCGGGACGTCAGGGTCAGACGTGCCACGGAGCTGATCGACGCGAGTGCCTCACCGCGAAACCCGAGGCTCATCACCTGCTCGAGGTCTTCGAGATTGCGAATCTTGCTGGTGGCATGTCGCGCCAGCGCCAGCGGCAAATCATCGGAGGAAATCCCACTGCCATCGTCGCGAACCCGCAGCAGCTTGACGCCGCCCTGCTCGACATCGACGTCGATACGCTTGGCGCCAGAGTCAAGACTGTTTTCCAACAGTTCCTTGATCACCGAAGCCGGGCGCTCAACCACCTCACCAGCGGCAATCTGGTTCGCCAGTCGCGGGCTGAGCAGCTCGATACGCGCTGCGGTGTTCACGGCATCGTTCATTCCTTGGCCGCCAATTCGGTGCCCGGAATATTCAGGTGCTGGCCGATTTTCAGTTCATCGGATTGCAGGCCGTTGGCGCTGCGCAGAGTCGCCGGCGAGACCTGATAACGTACCGCGATCATCGCCAGGGTTTCACCCGGACGCACCGTGTGGTCACGCGGGCCCTGGGCGATCTTGCCGGAATCACGCAACCAGGCGATGTAGGTGCCCGGTGGCGGGTTCTGCTGGAAGAACTGGCGCACACCCGCGCTGATCGGAGGTGACCCGGCCAATGTTGCTCAAGACCTTCTGGCCGACGTTCAGGCTGGAGGTCAGCGACGCAGTCATCGACAGATCGAGCAGTACGCCGGCAAGCATCTTGTCCTTGTCGTCGAGGCTGACGTTACCGGCACCGCCGATCAGGTCGGAGCGGTTTTCGCTGTCGGCCAGCCAACGCGCGGTCTCGGACGTTGCGCCGCGCTCGGACAAGGCAAATACCGAAGCGCCGAACGCTGCTGCCGATGGCGCTGCGTCGGCGTGAATCGAGACGAACAGGTCGGCGCCCTTTTTGCGGGCGATCTCGGTACGGCCACGCAATGGAATGAAGTAGTCGCCGGTACGGGTCAGCTCGGCCCGGAAGCCTTTCATGCCGTTGACCTGGCGCTGCAGTTCGCGAGCGATGGCCAGCACCACATCTTTTTCGTGCTGGCCACGGGAACCGGAGGCCCCCGGGTCTTCGCCGCCGTGACCGGCATCGATGACCACGATAATGTCGCGCTTGCCGGCCGGAGCAGGCGGCAGCTTGATCGCCGGCTCAACCGGGGTCACCGGCACCGCAGGCACGGTGGCAACGGTTGGGGACGGGGTCGGCACAGGTGGCGGTGCGGCATCGGCGGCGTTGTCGAACAGGTCGACCACCAGTCGGTTGCCGTACTGCGCATTCGGCGCCAGCACGAAGCTTTTCGGGGTGACGGCTTTTTTCAGGTCGATGACCACCCGCAGATCGGTCGGCGTGCGCTGAGCCGAACGCATGGCAGTAATCGGGGTATTGGCAGTGGAGACATTCAGCGGTGCACCAAGGACGGCGCCATTGATGTCGATCACCAGACGATCCGGGGACGTCAGGGTAAAGACGCTGTGCTGGACCGGGCCTGACAGGTCAAACACCAGTCGGGTGTTATCCGGCGCCCGCCACAAGCGAACACTGTTGACCTTTGTCGCGGCCACAGCGTCGACGGCCAGTGCCGTAAGCAGCATTCCTACGACAGCAACCAACGCGCGAAAGCGCATACCTAACCCCATCATTTATTTGAATTCCAATGCCAAAGCGGCACACCAAGACTCGCCACGCAAACCCTGGGGCGACAGATTCAGCGAACGCCCGCTGTCATGCGGGCTAATGGTAATGGTCAGGTCGGGCTTTGGCAAAAAGCCTGCACCCTTCTGGGGCCACTCGATCAGGCACAGTGCATCGTCTTCGAGGTAGTCACGAATGCCAAGAAACTCCAGTTCCTCCGGATCGACCAGTCGATACAGGTCAAAATGGAAGGCGCGAATGTCGCCGATCTCGTAGGGCTCGACCAAGGTAAAGGTCGGACTTTTTACTGCCCCAACATGCCCCAAACCGCGAATAATGCCCCGTGACAGGGTGGTTTTACCCGCCCCAAGGTCACCGTCCAGAAAGATGATGCCGTGCCCCTTGGTCACTTGAGCGATACGGTTGCCCAACGCGACCATGGCGTCTTCATTGGCCAGATACAGGGTTACTTCAGACACGGTGCTTGCTCCTCCAGCAACTGACGAATGGCGGGAATCAGATCACTGGCCGCCAGCCCACGGCCAGATTTACCTTCACGCTCACCGGCACTGGCGTGCAGCCAGACCGCCAGGCAAGCTGCATCGAATGCATACAGACCCTGAGCCAGCAAGGCACCGACCAGTCCGGCCAGCACATCCCCCAGACCCGCGGCAGCCATGGCCGGGTGGCCTTGATGACACAGCGCCAAACGACCATCAGGGCTGGCAATCAGGCTGCCGGCCCCTTTGAGAATGACGGTGGCTGTGTATTTTTTGCTCAATGCATGGGCCGCGGCGGGGCGATCGGCTTGAACCTCGGCCGTGGAAATCCCCAATAACCGCGCCGCTTCCCCCGGATGCGGAGTGATCACGCAATCCTTTGGCAGGCGCACATCACCCTGGCTCAGCAAATTCAACGCATCGGCGTCCCAGACCTGCGGTAACGGGGCATTGGCCGCCGCCGACAACAAACTGCGACCCCACGCGCCCTTGCCGAGACCCGGTCCGACCACCAGCACACTGGCCTGGCCGAGCAGGCCCATCAACTGGTTGGCCGAGTGAACGCCCAGCACCATGACTTCGGGCACCCGCGCCAATGCGGCCGGCACATGTTCACTGCGGGTCGCCAGAGACACCATGCCCGCGCCGCTGCGCAGGGCACTTTGGGCGCTCAAGAGAATGGCGCCGCCAAAACCGCGATCGCCACCGATCAGCAGGACGTGACCGAAGCGGCCTTTGTGAGCGCTCGGTGCCCGAGCTGCCAGGCGCGGCAGGTTACCGGGATTCAGGCGATAAGCACTGACKGTGCTTTGAGCGACGATCTGCGGGTCGGCTTGCAGATCGTTGAACTGCAATTCCCCCACCTGATCCGCCGCATCGCCGGTGAACAGCCCAAGCTTGAGGCCGATGTACGTCACAGTGAGGTCGGCCCGAACCGCAACCCCGAGGACTCGCCCGGTATCGGCGCACAGGCCGGACGGGATATCCACCGCCGCAACGGGCAGGCCACAGGCATTGATCGCCTCGATCGCAGCAATATAGGGTTCGCGCACCTCACCGCTCAGGCCGGTGCCCAGCAGCGCATCCAGCACCACCCCACGTAGTTCGATGGCCAGTGACCAGGCCTCGACGACAACCCCGGCGGCCAGCGCTTCGGCATACGCCAGCGCGGCATCGCCCTGCAGGCGCGACGGTTCAACCACCGCCAGCACTCGCACCTGCCAACCGGCACGCAACGCCAGTACCGCCACCAGATAACCGTCCCCGGCGTTATTGCCGTGGCCCGCCAACACGCTGAGTTCAGTGGCCGTCGGCCAGTGCCGGACCAACGCTCGCCACGTGGCGCGGGCAGCCCGATGCATCAATTCGAAGCCCGGTGTCCCGGCCGCAATCAGCCGCGCGTCGAGCGCCCGGACCTGTGCGGCGCTGTACAGCGCGTCGGGTAAATGGTGTTTTGTCTGCGGCATGCGTCTTCAGGCTCCGATGTCTGGCAGAATTATACGCACCTCAGCTCCGGTTTCCCCTGTCTCATGCCTGCAATTACCACAGATCTTCCTGCTCTCGCCCAATCGATCAAAGACTGGGGTCGCGAGTTGGGCTTTCAACAAGTCGGCATCAGTGGTCTGGACCTGGCTGAGCATGAACAACACCTGGAGCGCTGGCTCGAAGCCGGCTACCACGGCGAAATGGACTACATGGGCGCCCACGGCAGCAAACGCTCGCACCCGGAAGAGCTGGTGCCGGGTACGCTGCGGGTGATTTCGCTGCGCATGGACTATCTGCCGGGTGACACTGAAATGGCCAAGCGCCTGGGCCAACCGGAAAAAGCCTACGTCTCGCGCTATGCTCTGGGCCGCGACTATCACAAGCTGATCCGCAAACGCGTGCAGCAATTGGCCGAGAAGATCCAGCAGGTCATCGGCCCCTTCGGCTACAGGGCTTTCGTCGACAGCGCCCCGGTGCTGGAAAAAGCCATCGCCGAACAAGCCGGCCTCGGCTGGATCGGCAAAAACACCCTGGTGCTGAACCGCAAGGCCGGCAGTTACTTCTTTTTGAGCGAACTGTTCGTCGACCTGCCGCTGCCGGTAGACCCGCCTCACAGCACCGAACACTGCGGGCGCTGCACGGCGTGCCTGGACATTTGCCCGACCAATGCCTTTGTCGGCCCCTATGTGCTGGACGCCCGTCGCTGCATTTCGTACCTGACCATCGAGCTGAAAACGGCGATCCCCGAAGACTTGCGGTCGCTGATCGGCAATCATGTGGGACGAAGACAAATTTCTGAGCAGCACCGAAGGCTCGCCGCTGCGCCGCGCCGGTTATGAACGCTGGCTGCGTAACCTGGCMGTCGGACTTGGCAATGCGCCTTCAACGATTCCGGTACTGGAAGCCCTGAAAGCGCGCGCGGACTATCCGTCAGAGCTGGTGCGCGAGCACGTGGCGTGGGCCCTGAAGCAACACGGACTCTCGTAGGAGCTGTGGTATCAGGCTTCGTCGTTGTAGACGAACTTGGGCATTTCCCAGTGGAAACGAATCGCCAGCAAGCGCAGCAGGAAGCCGCCAAACAAGGTGATCAGGATCGCCTGTTCGCCAGGTAATTGCAGGTAAAGGCAGAGCATGTAGCACCACGCGGCGGCGAACGAGACGCTGGCGTAGAGCTCGCGACGGAAGATCAGCGGGATGTCGTTGCAGAAGATGTCGCGCAAGATGCCGCCGAACACCCCGGTGATCACCCCGCTGACCGACGCCACCAACATACCGTGGCCCGTTTCCAGTGCAATCATGCAGCCGATCAGGGTAAACGCCACCAACCCCAAGGCGTCGAGCACCAGGAACAGCGAACGCAGATGGCGCATCCAGCGTGCGGTAAAGACCGTGAGCATTGCCGCAGCCGAGGTCAACACCAGGTATTCCGGGTGCTTGACCCAGGTCAGCGGGTAGTGCCCGAGCAGCACGTCACGCACCGAACCACCGCCCAGCGCCGTCACGCAGGCGATCAGCACCACGCCAAACCAGTCCATGCCACGCCGACCGGCAGACAACGCGCCAGTCATGGCTTCAGCGGTAATGGCAATCAGGTAGAGCATCAACAACATGGCGGCGGTCCTTACGGGAAGGCGCGCAGTCTACTCAGATTCCAGCGCCTTCATGTGCGTATAAAGGAAGCGCCGGYCCTGGCAGATGCTGTTGCCGCAGATCGGCGACGTGCCCTTCGGTACCCACTTTTCCAGGAAGGCGATGGTCTGGGCTTCCGCTTCGGCCATACTGATGCGGCTGTCGCGTACCCGCTGGGTCAGGCCGGAACCGCCGTGTTGACGGGTGTTCCACTCGTCCATGCCCGCCAGGATCTCATCACTGTGGTGGATGGCGATTACCGGGCCTTCGGCCAAGGTGTTGAGATTGCTGTCGGTGACAATGGTGGCCATCTCGATGATGACGTCGGTGTCAGGATTCAGACCGGTCATTTCCAGATCGATCCAAATCAGGTTCTGCGGGTTTTGCATGTGTCGGCTCCTCGGCGTAGGCATGCAGTTTAGCCTAGAGGACTCTCGGGGCGTGCTAAACTCGCGGCCGTTTTACCTAATCGCTGCATTATCCACACGGAACACCCATGGCCAAACGCCAACTCAATCGTCGTCAAAACTGGCGCATCGAAAAGATTCAAGGTGAGCGCGCTGCCCGCGCCGCCAAACGCGAATCCTCCGCCGTAGAAGCGCTCGAGGGCGGTGACCTTGGCCCCGAGCAGACCGGCCTGGTGATCGCTCACTTCGGCGTTCAGGTCGAGGTCGAAGCCCGTGACGGTGAACTCGCCGGCCAGGTGTTCCGCTGCCATTTGCGGGCCAACCTGCCTGCGCTGGTGACCGGCGACCAGGTGGTCTGGCGCGCCGGCAACCAGGGCATCGGCGTGATCGTCGCGCAATTGCCGCGTAAAACCGAACTGTGCCGTCCAGACAGCCGTGGCCAGCTCAAGCCGGTAGCAGCCAACGTCGACATGATCGTGATCGTCTTCGCCCCGCTGCCCGAGCCTCACGCCAACCTGATCGACCGTTACCTGGTCGCCGCCGAACACGCCGGTATTCGCCCGCTGCTGTTGCTCAACAAGTTCGACCTGATCGACGAGCAGAACGCCCCGGCGCTGAATGCCTTGCTGGCAGTCTACCGCACGCTGGGTTACCCGGTGCTGGAAGTCTCGGCCCATCACGGCAACGGCATGGAGCAGTTGCAGAAGCAACTGGACGGGCACATCAGTGTGTTCGTTGGTCAGTCCGGCGTCGGCAAGTCCTCGCTGGTCAACAGCCTGCTGCCGGAAGTCGAAACCCGTGTCGGTCCGTTGTCCGAGCTGTCCGGCCAGGGCACCCACACCACCACCACCGCGCGGTTGTTCCACTTCCCCGGCGGCGGCGAGCTGATCGACTCCCCGGGTATTCGGGAATTCGGCCTGGGCCACGTCAGCCGTGCCGACGTCGAAGCCGGTTTCATCGAGTTCAACGACTTGATCGGCACCTGCCGCTTCCGTGACTGCAAGCACGACCGCGAACCCGGTTGCGCCCTGCTCAAGGCACTGGAAGAAGGCCGCGTGCAACAGCAGCGCATGAACAGCTACCGCTCGATCATCGCCAGCTTGCCTGAAACCAGTTATTAACCAGAGCGCTCAGCAGCCCCCGACACTGAAGGTTGCTGACCGCCCACTGGCGCATCGACAGACAATAAAAAGCCGCGATTATCGCGGCTTTTTATTGGGTCACTGCTTGGGAGGCCCGGCCGGTTTGGCCGGGTCGCCGGCTTTCGGCGCCGGGTTGTCGAACAGGTTCAAGCGTTCCCGAAGCTCATGTGCCGGCAGGGGTTCCTTGTCCGCCGGCAAGGCATTCGGATCGGCAGGTACGGCAGGCACTTCACCCGGAGCGCCCTGCCCTGGTGCTGGTGTCGGTTCCGCGCCTTGCTCACCCTCGATGGCGCGCTGGGCCTTCTTGGTCAGCACGACGATGTCGATGCGGCGGTTGACCGGATTGAGCGGATTTTTACGATCGAACAACGTCGACGAAGCGTAACCCACCACTCGCGCCACTTGCTGTTCCGGATAGCTGCCTGCGACCAGCGCCCGGCGAGCGGCGTTGGCACGGTTGGCCGAAAGCTCCCAGTTGCCGAATTCACCGGTGCCCGCATAAGGCTTGGCGTCGGTGTGGCCACCGATGCTGATCTTGTTCGGCACCGCTTTGATGGTGTCGGCCATGGCCAGCAGAATGTCTTCGAAGTACGGCTTCAAGCGTGCACTGCCGGAGTCGAACATCGGCCGGTTTTCGGAGTCGATGATCTGGATGCGCAAACCATCCGGGGTGATTTCGAAAAGAATCTGATCCTTGAACTTCTGCAGTTGCGGGTTCTCTTCGACCTTGTTCTGCAACTCTTGCAGCAACAGCTCCAGACGCTCGTGCTCGACCTGTTCGGCCATGCCTTCAACCTGCTCGGTATCGACGGTGACCTTGTCCGGTTGCGGCTGGGACTTGACCTCGGGATTGAGGGTTTTCTCCGGCGCCAGCACCGGCGTGCCGCCTAGGTCGATAATGAACGGCGTACCGCTTTCAGAGAAGCCGATCGGGTCCTTGAAGTAACCGGCGATGGCGATCTTCTGTTCTGGCGTGGCGGTGGATAACAGCCACAACACCAGGAAGAACGCCATCATCGCCGTCGCGAAGTCAGCGAAGGCGATTTTCCACGCGCCCCCGTGATGCCCGCCGGCGTAGCGCTTGACGCGCTTGATGATTATCGGCTGATTATTCTCCATGACTTAACGACCGCGAACCGCTTGTTCCAGCTCAGCGAAGCTCGGACGGTGTGCCGGGTACAGAACCTTGCGCCCGAACTCCACCGCCAGCGATGGCGGCATGCCAGAAGCCGAAGCCACCAGCGAAGCCTTGATGGCTTCGTAGATGTTCAGCTCTTCCTTGGCATCGTGAGCCAGGGAGTGCGCCAGCGGACCGAAGAAACCGTAGGCCGCGAGAATACCGAAGAAGGTACCGACCAGCGCGGCACCTACGTGCAGACCGATGGACTTCTGATCGCCCTCACCCAGCGAGGCCATGGTCACCACGATACCCAGTACCGCCGCAACGATACCGAAGCCGGGCATGGCATCGGCGATACCGTTGACCGCGTGGGAGGGGTGTTCGAGGTCCTCCTTGAGGCTGAACAGCTCCATGTCGAACAGACCCTCAAGCTCATGCGGCGCCATGTTGCCGGACGACATGATGCGCAAGTAATCGCAGATGAACGCGGTCATGCGGTCATCTTTGAGAACCGCCGGGTACTTGGCAAAAATCGGGCTGGCAGCAGCGTCTTCGATATCGCCCTCAATGGCCATCATGCCTTCGCGACGGCTCTTGTTGAGGATCTCGTAGATCAGGCCCARCACCTCCAGGTAGAAGGTGTGATTGAAACGCGAACTGAACATGCCCAAGGATTTCTTGAGCACGTGTTTCGTCATGTGGCCGGGGTTGGCCTGAAGGAATGCACCCAGCGCCGCACCGCCGATGATCATCACCTCGAAAGGCTGAATCAGGGCGGCAATCTTGCCGTGGGAAAGCACGTATCCGCCGAGCACGCTCGCGAATACGACGATGATGCCGATAATTTTAGCCATAGGTAGAAGGTACTTACTTAAGTCGGGTTCAAGGTCATATTCGGAAGTTAAAAAATCTCTTCTTCTACTTATCGGCAAAACTGCGCCAGACTATAGCCAGTTAAGGCGAAAAGCTAATTTGGCCCACTCCGGGCGTGTTTAATGCAGACGATGATCGCGCCCAACCATGGCTAATGAAACGACCGTTCCAACTGCCAGACCGACCACACTCGAAAGCTGGGTCAAGCTGCTCGACGGCGTGACCTTGCCCGTGCCGCGAGCCAGCCATGATCGCGTCTGCAAGGCAATCGCCGACAATCGCAGCTCGTTGCGCGATATTGCCGAACTGATGCAGGGCAGCCCGGCCCTGGCCCTCAGCGTCATCCGCGAAGCCAATCGCCACACCCTCGGCAGTATGAGCGAGCCCAGCGAGAACCTGGAAGTGGCGATCAATCGCCTCGGTCTCAAGCGCACCGAAGAACTGCTCGCGCGCCTGCCCGCCCTGCCCGAGAACGAAATCCCGCCGGCCCTGCGCCAACTCCAATTGATAAGCCTGCACGCGACCCAACAGGCCAACGGTTTTTTTGCCAGTCGCCTGGCGCGGCTCTGGCAGGACATCCACTGGGGTAGCCTGCTGTTCCTCTCGCCGTTCTGGCCACTGGCCCTGACCTTCCCGCAGTTGCTGGAAGACTGGGAACTGCGGGTCCTGCACAAGCATGAGCCAGCAGGCAAGGTCGAAAAAGAACTGTTCGGCGTACGCCTGCTGGAACTCGGCCAGGCACTGGTGGACGTCTGGCGTCTGCCAATCTGGGTAGGACAAGGCTATCGATTGCTGCTGGATGAGCAACGCGAACTGGCGAAAGTCGTGCATATCGCCCGCGATGCCGATCACCCGTTGCGCCAGCAAAACCGACTTGATGACGACCCGACCCTGCGCCGCTGGCTCAATCAACCCGCCAACACGGTATTGCTGGCCAACGGTCTGGCGTTATCGGCGCAGCAAGCCTGGAGCAGCCCTCACTGCCTGCGCTGGCAGTTTCTGACCAGCCTCTACCTGCAAATGCCGATGGACGAGGTCCAGCAGCAACTGCACCAGCAAGCGGCACTCAGCGCCCGTAACCACGCCATGCCGGACCTTTGGCATCCCGCCGGAGCATTGCTCTGGCCGTGGGACGAGCGGCGTCTTCATCGCGGCCAGCTTCCGGCGCCCGCCCCCACCGCCGAAGACCTGACCAAGTGGCGCAAGCAATGCGCAGAACTGCTGGCGGAGCCGAGCCGCTTTACCAACGCCATGCACCTGACCACCTCCGCACGGGATGCGCTGGCTGCCTGCGGCATGCGTCGGGTGATGATTCTGATGGCTGATCGCACGCACAGCCAATTGCGCGTGCACCAGATTCACGGCCTGCCTAAAGAAGCCGCGACGCTGAACTTTGTGGTCAGCCAGAGCACCGTGCTGCAACGCCTGCTCTCGCAACAGGCTCAGGTGCGGCTGACGCCAGCCAACAACGCACAGTTTTCAGCCTTGCTGCCTGCCAGCCTGCGGGCACTGTTCGGCGGCGAGCACCTGCTGCTGCGCTCACTGGTCAACAATGGCCGGGTGATCATGCTGGTCGTGGCGGATCAGGGCGGCGGTCCCTTTTCGGAAATCACCGTGCAAGCCTTTGGTAAAACCGCACAGTGCATCGAAAAGGCCCTGCACAGCTTTACCAACCGCGGCCAGTAGTTCCTGCGCTACAATCCTCCCCTTTGTGCTCTGGAGACCTCACATGTCTGACTTCTCTGGCTTGTCGCTGGTGATCGAGCCGAGCGACCTGCTCACCCGTCTCGATGCTCGCGAACTGATTCTGGTCGACCTGACCAGCAGCGCCCGCTACGCCGAAGGCCACATTCCCGGCGCGCGCTTCGTCGACCCCAAACGGACTCAACTGGGTCATCCGCCAGCGCCGGGTCTGCTGCCGTCACAGGCCGCGCTTGAAGCCCTGTTCGGCGAACTGGGGCATAACCCGGACGCGGTCTACGTGGTCTACGACGACGAAGGTGGTGGCTGGGCCGGGCGTTTCATCTGGCTGCTGGACGTCATTGGCCACAGCAACTACCACTATGTGGACGGCGGTCTGCTGGCCTGGCTGGCAGAAGGCTTGCCGGTGTCGACCGAGGTTCCCGCGGCTGTCGGCGGCCCGGTTGCACTGACCTTGCACGACGAGCCCACCGCCACCCGCGAATACCTGCAAAGCCGTCTCGGCGCCGCCGACCTGGCGATCTGGGACGCACGCGGGCCGCTGGAATATTCCGGTGAGAAAGTCCTCGCCGCCAAGGGCGGACACATCCCCGGCGCAGTCAATTTCGAATGGACCGCCGGCATGGACAAGGCGCGTAACCTGCGCATCCGCAGCGACATGCCGCAAATCCTCGAACAGCTCGGGATCAGCAAAGACAAAGAAGTGATTACCCACTGCCAGACCCACCATCGTTCTGGCTTCACCTATCTGGTGGCCAAGTCACTCGGTTATCCGCGGGTCAAAGGCTACGCCGGCTCCTGGGGCGAATGGGGCAATCACCCTGACACGCCCGTAGAGATTTAAGTTTTTTTAAGGAAAGTTATGAATAAGCGTTTGTTTATCCTCAGCCAGTACCTGCTGCCTCATCACCTGCTGTCGCGTCTGGCCGGCTGCATTGCCGAATGCCGCGTGCGCTGGTTCAAGAACGCCTTCACCGCCTGGTTCGCCAAGCGTTATCAGGTGGACATGTCGCAAGCGCTGGTCGAGGACCTGACCGCTTACGAACACTTCAACGCGTTCTTCACCCGCGCGTTGAAAGACGGCGCACGCCCGCTGGACCAGACCCCGGGCGCAATCCTCAGCCCGGCCGACGGCGCCGTCAGTCAGCTCGGCCCAATCGAGCACGGTCGGGTGTTCCAGGCCAAGGGCCACAGTTTCAGCGTGCTGGAATTGCTCGGCGGTGATACGGCAAACGCGGCGCCGTTCATGGGCGGTGATTTCGCCACTATTTACCTGTCGCCCAAAGACTACCATCGCGTCCACATGCCGCTGGCCGGTACCCTGCGCGAAATGGTCTACATCCCGGGCCGGATCTTCTCGGTCAACCAGACCACCGCGGAAAACGTTCCGGAGCTGTTCGCCCGTAACGAACGCGTCGCGTGCATCTTCGACACCGAGCGCGGGCCAATGGCTGTGGTATTGGTCGGTGCGATGATCGTTGCTTCGATCGAAACCGTCTGGGCCGGGCTGGTAACGCCGCCCAAGCGCGAACTGAAAACCTTCCGCTACGACGAAGCTGCCCGCGCGCCGATTCACCTGGAAAAAGGTGCCGAGCTGGGTCGCTTCAAGCTGGGTTCGACGGCGGTTGTGCTGTTTGGCCCGAATCAAGTGAAGTGGGCTGAAGAGCTGGCGGCTGGCTCGCCGGTACAAATGGGCCAAGGCATGGGCTTGCCGAAAGCCTGATCTGCACACAGATCCAATGTGGGAAATGTGGGAGCGAGCCTGCTCGCGATTCAGGCACCGCGGTCTATCTGATAAACCGCGGCGATACAATCGCGAGCAGGCTCGCTCCCACAAAGGCCTGCATTCACTCAGGCCTCGTGGTGTTAAAGCTGACCGTCGCGGTCCCTGAAGCCCAGCAGATACAGCACGCCATCCAGACCCAGGGTCGAAATCGCCTGCTTGGCCGACTGCTTGACCAGCGGCTTGGCACGGAACGCCACCCCCAGACCCGCAATCGCCAGCATCGGCAAATCGTTGGCACCATCGCCGACGGCAATGGTCTGCTCCAGACGCAAGCCTTCCTTGTGCGCCAGTTCACGCAGCAAATCGGCTTTGCGCTGTGCATCGACAATCGGCTCGACAGCCACGCCGGTCACTTTGCCGTCGACCACTTCCAGTTCATTGGCGAACACGTAGTCGATGCCCAGCTTGGCTTGCAGCTGTTTGGCAAAGTAAGTGAAGCCGCCCGACAGAATGGCCGTCTTGTAGCCCAGGCGCTTGAGTTCGGCGAACAAGGTTTCAGCACCTTCGGTCAGGCGCAGGGAAGCCCCGATCGAGTCCAGCACGCTGACGTCCAGCCCTTTGAGCAAGGCCAGGCGTTCCTTGAAGCTGGCGCGAAAATCCAGTTCGCCGGCCATCGCCCGCTCGGTAATTTCCGACACCTTCTCGCCCACCCCGGCGGCCTTGGCCAGCTCGTCGATGACTTCGGCCTCGATCAGAGTCGAATCCATGTCGAACACCGCCAGACGCCGGTTGCGGCGGAACAGCGAATCTTCCTGGAAGGCGATATCGACGTTCAGCTCCTGGGCCACGCTGAGGAATTCGGCACGCAGGGCCTGCGGATCGGCCGCTTCGCCGCGCACGGAAAACTCAATGCAGCCCTTGCCCTTGTCGGCCGGAGTGTCCAGCGGCATACGCCCGGACAGACGGTCGATGTGATCGATGTTCAGCCCGTATTTGGCGGTGATCGAGCTCACGCGCTGCAACTGCTCGGCCGTCACTTTGCGGGTCAGCAAGGTCACAATGTGGCGTTTCTTGCCTTGGGCGCCGACCCATTGCTGGTAATCCTCTTCGGAGACCGGCGTGAAACGCACCTGCTGCCCCAGCTCGTAGGCCTTGAACAGGATGTCCTTGAGCACCGACGAACCCTGTTTGGTGTCGGGAATTTCAACCAGGATGCCGAACGACAACGTGTCGTGGATCACCGCCTGACCGATGTCGAGAATGTTCACACCACCCTGGGCCAGTACACCGGTAATGGCCGCAGTCAGACCCGGACGGTCGACTCCCGTGATGTTTATCAGGACGATTTCGCGCAAGGCGCACCCCCGCAAGTGGAAAAAAACCGCATTCTACCCACTTTCAGTGACCATCGGGCACAGCGAGCGCTTTGCCGGTCTGGGGCCTGTCGCTATACTGCGCCTCAACTTCACGGACAAAAGAGCCGAGCTCAGTGAACCGGCCTACGCCAGTCAAAACCGATAACTTCTTTCTGCTGATCTTCCGGGCACTGCGCCATCGCCGTGTACCGATTGCATTGCGCATTGCCAGCCATAACGTGATCCTGGTCGCATTGGCCCTGGTGATCTACGCCTGCGTGATGGGTCTGCAGTTCAAACAGGCCATGCACGAGCAAGCGGATGCCCTCGGCCAGAGCCTGACCACCCAGACAGCGATGTCGGCAACCGAGCTGTTGGTGTCCAACGACATCCTCAGCCTCAACGTGTTGCTGAACAACCTGACCAAGAACCCGTTGGTGGCTCACGCGGCTATTTATAGCGTGGACAACCGGATTCTCGCCGAGGCCGGACAGCGCCCCAAGCATGGCTTGCTGGGCGAAGCCGAAGGCATGTACGAGAGCAAGATCACCTTTCAGGACGTGACCGCCGGTCAACTGCGGATCAGCCTGGACATGGCGCAGTTCCAGCAGCCAATGACCATCAGCCTGCAAAGCATGGGCATTCTCAGCGCGATCCTGCTGGCGTTGTCCCTGGCCCTGAGCTTGCGCCTGGGTCGGCACATCTCCACACCGCTGCTGCAATTGCGGGTGTGGCTGCGTGACATTGACGAACACACTCCGGCGACTCAGCGCCAGGACGAAATCGGTGACCTGGCCCGCCAGCTCCACAGCAGTTATGCACCTGAAAAGGTCGAGCCTGAACCCGAGCCAGAGCCTGAGTTCGACGATTTCGAAGACACTGAAGAGGCCGAGCCGACCTTCGAAGTGCGTAATCTGCGCGATCCGAGCTTCGACGAAAGTGCTCCGCTGGCTGGCCTGAAACCGGCGACACGGCATGTGGTCAACGCTGAAGAAGACGAACTKGACGAAGAAGATCCGTTTGCCGACCTGCGCGACACCGCCGTCGCTACGCCGGTTGCCAAGCCGCAACCCAAGCCTGCTGCCCCGGCGCAACCACAGCACAGCGCGGTATTGGCGGTGCAGCTGGGTGCTCAGGATCAACTGCGTCGCTTGCCGCGGGCACGCCTGACCGAACTGCTGGAGCGTTATCGCGACTGCCTGGACCAGGCGGCTTCGCTGTATGAAAGCGAACTGCACACCCTGAACGATGGCAGCACGCTGATGCTGTTCCACAGTGAAGACAGCGGCGACGACTACCTGACCAACGCCATCTGCTGTGGTGAGTTGCTGCGTGCGCTCGGCCACCAGTTGCAGATCGAAGTCGCCGACAGCGGCATCACCCTGCAATTGCAGCTGGGCCTGACCTTGGGCGATGGGCTCTTCGGCCTCAGCCAGATTGATCTGCTGCTGACCGAAACCGCTCAGGATGCGCTCGCATTGTCCCAGCACAGCCGAAACCTGCTGCTGGTGGAGCGCAAGATCAGCGACGACGTACTGATCCGCCAGCGTGCGCGGATCCGCCCAATCGCCAGCCCTGAAGGCGCTTGCTGCGTCGAACGGTTGATGGAGCCTTACCCGTCGATGCTGGAGCGGCAACTGGCGCGCATGCATGAGACGCGCGCCAAGAGCTGAACCCGGCCGTTCCGGCCTCATCGCGAGCAGGCTCGCTCCCACATTTGATCTAGATCGCTCCCAAATCCACTGTGGGAGCGAGCCTGCTCGCGATGAGGCCGGGAGCAGCGCTAGAGTTTCCCAACCTGCAGAAACAACAAAGCCCGCATCAACGCGGGCTTTGTCTGTACGGCATTCACCTTAGAACCTGAACACTTCCATGTCAGTGCGAATCGGTGAAGCCATCGGGATCTTCGGTTTCTCCGGTTCTGCCGGCGCCGCTGGTTTGGACGCAGGTTTACGCGGTGCTTCGACAACCGGCGGCTGATTGGCCAGCGGCTTGAGCGCGACCGACAGTTGCTCGGCCAAACGCTGCAGCAATATGCCCTGGGCCTGTACCTGAGCCGCCGTACCACTGGCGTGTGGCTCTTGCAGATGAATGATGCGGTTGTCACGCACCTGGCCACGACGATCGATCAAACGCCACTGGGCATCGAGGATCGCCGGTTGCGACTCACCCGAATCCAGGCGTGTGATCGACAGCAAAACCTGTACATCCGGGGTGAAACCCAAGGTCGCCGGCGCCAGCACTACGCGCTGGCTGTCCAGATGGCCGGCCACCTGACGCAATAAAAGCTGGTTGATGTCCGAAGACAGGCTGCCTGCCCAACGACCGTCGGTGGACGCTTGCAGGCTGCCATCAGGCTGACGCTGCAGCAGGGTTTCACGTTGCAGGTAATCGGCAATCGATACCGGACCCAACAAAACCGCCATGCCCGCGCTTTGCGCAGGCTGAGCCGGACTTCCGCTGTCCAGCTGATACAGCGACACCGGCTGGTGAACGCTGCAACCCGCCAGGCCAAATACGCCAGCGAGCAACAAAAATAGAGGAAGGCGCAGAACAGTCATCATCCCATCCAAGTGACGGCCAACAGGCCGGCCACAGTGAAAAATACTCAACCAATATGAAGAACGCAGGACCACGCCCACGTTTGAAAGGCCATATCATCCGTGAATATGGCTTCCGACTCCAGCGCGAAAGCATCGATCTACGGGTTAAATCGTAGATCGAGCCCCCAGGAGCGCTTAATTGAGAGTTTCTACCAACAGTGCATCGACACGCTGAAAGCCCCGTGGCAGCTTGTTGCCACGGCGTCCGCGCTCACCTTTATAGTGTTCGAGGTCATCGGCTTTAAGCGACAGCGTGCGTTTACCCGCCTGCAATACCAGGGTCGCACCTTCCGGCAATACCGCGATGTCGGTGACATATTCCTCGCGACTGGCCACACGTTCGCCGGAGATACCGATGATCTTGTTGCCTTTGCCCTTGCCCAGTTGCGGCAGATCGCTGATTTTGAAAATCAGCAGGCGACCTTCGGTGGTCACCGAGGCCAACCAGTTGTGCTCACGGTCAGCGACCGGACGCGGCAGAATCACCTTGGCGTTGTTCGGCAGGCTCAACAGCGCMTTGCCAGCCTTGTTCTTGGCTTGCAGGTCTTCACCCTTGACCACGAAACCGTAACCGGCGTCCGAGGCGATGACGTACAGCCCATCGTCTTCAGGCATCAACACGCATTCGAAGGTCGCGCCGGGCGGCGGCGTCAGACGCCCCGTCAGCGGCTCACCCTGACCACGAGCTGACGGCAGCGTGTGCGCCGGCACCGAATAACTGCGACCAGTGGAGTCGATGAACACCGCAAACTGGTTGGAACGACCGGCTGCCGCGGTCTTGAAGCCGTCCCCGGCCTTGTACGAAAGCCCGGTGGCGTCGATGTCGTGGCCCTTGGCCGAACGCACCCAGCCTTTCTCGGACAACACCACGGTGACCTTTTCGTTCGGCAGCAGATCGTGCTCGGTCAGCGCTTTGGCTTCGGCACGCTCGACAATCGGCGAGCGACGGTCGTCGCCATAGGTTTCGGCGTCTTTGATCAGCTCGCTGCGTACCAGCTTCTTCAGCTTGGCTTCGCTGCCCAGCAAGGCTTGCAGCTTGGCTTGTTCCTTGAGCAGTTCATCCTGCTCATCGCGCAGCTTCATTTCTTCGAGTCGCGCCAACTGACGCAGGCGAGTATCGAGAATGTAATCGGCCTGGATTTCGCTCAGGGCGAAGCGCTCGATCAGCTTGGCTTTCGGGTGTTCCTCGGTACGGATGATGTGGATCACTTCATCCAGGTTGAGGTACGCGATCAGCAAGCCGTCCAACAGGTGCAGGCGACGCTCGACCTTGTCCAGGCGAAATTGCAGGCGGCGGCGTACGGTCTGGACCCGGAACTCCAGCCATTCCACCAGCAACGCCCGCAGGTTCTTCAGCTGCGGCTTGCCATCCAGGCCAATGATGTTGATGTTGACCCGGTAGCGTGGTACACGGCGCGCATGCGCACCGAACCGCGACCGGTTTCGTAGATTTTCAGCAGGTCGGCGCGCGGCGTGATGATTTCCGCTTCGGTCGGATAATCCGGGCCCTGGATGTGCTCACAGAGCTGCTCGACCGTGGCTTTCGGTTCATCGAGCAAACGCACGCAAGCCGTGGCGACTTCCCGCAGGTTGTGCGGCGGAACGTCGGTGGCCATCCCCACGGCGATGCCGGTGGTGCCGTTGAGCAGGATGTTCGGCAAACGTGCCGGCAATACCAGCGGCTCGTCGAGGGTGCCGTCGAAGTTCGGGCCCCAATCCGCCGTGCCCTGGCCCAGTTCGCTGAGCAGCACTTCGGAATAACGCGACAGGCGCGCTTCGGTGTAACGCATGGCGGCGAAGGATTTCGGATCGTCCGGCGCACCCCAGTTACCCTGCCCGTCCACCAGCGTGTAGCGGTAGCTGAACGGCTGGGCCATCAGCACCATGGCTTCGTAGCACGCGGAGTCACCGTGTGGGTGGAACTTGCCGAGTACGTCACCGACCGTACGCGCGGATTTCTTGTGCTTGGAGTCAGCGTCCAGCCCCAACTCGCTCATGGCGTAGATGATACGCCGCTGCACAGGTTTCAAGCCGTCGCCGATGTGCGGCAAAGCTCGGTCCATGATCACGTACATGGAGTAGTTGAGGTAGGCATTTTCGGTGAAGTCGGCCAGTGAGCGGCGTTCAACGCCGTCCAGGCTGAGATCCAGGGAGTCGCTCATGCGGGCCTCATCAGTTCGTTGTCTGGCGCAGCAACAAGGTGCCACTGCGCTGGGTAAATTCAAGTGTTTTCAGGACGATCACAACTTGGCGCTCCAGCCACCTTGCGGTGCGGCAAAGCGCCAGACTATCGGCCGGGCTTCGCCGTCCGCGCGGGCACCGTTGTTGTTGTCGATGCCGATCCAGGCGCCATCGGCATCGACCACCAGGGCTTCGGCCAGACCGTAGGGCTGTGAATAACGTCGATGTTCCTGCAAGGCTTCAGCCGCAAATGACCAGCAACGCTCGACCTTGGCGCTCAGCGCATCGCGACGACAGATTTGAAAAGCGTTGCGCTCCAGGGTGAAGAGCTTGCCGTTGAACAGTGCCAGGTCCGCAAAATCCTTGGATACCGGCTTGGCGTTGGGAAATGGCGCGGGCTGCATTTCCTTGCCAGCTTCGCTCAACAGCACACAGCTGCCGTCACAGTCCCAGACGGTCTGTTGGCGCTTGATCAGCAACAAACCACGCCGCTCGCGCTCGGCCGCCAGCCATAGCTGATCACCTTGCGGACTGATCGCCAGCCCTTCGAACAGCGCGTTGAAGTGCAGCAACATGCCACTGGCTCGCGCTTCGCGAACCATGATCGGTGAAATTCTCAGCCACGCGGCGGGCCCCTGTACCGGCACTTGCAGCACCGCAGCTTGGGCTTCACTGACAATGTAGCGGTTACCGGCCTTGTCGCAGGTGATCCCCTCGAAGTCGAGGTTTCCACCGCGTACGAACGATGCCGCCCAGGTACGCGACTTCAGCCCCCAGGGCAACCCGCTGTCAGGCACTGGCGGCACATTGATGCGCACGGTTTCGGCCTGCCAGACGCGCTCGCTGCTATCGAGCCGGTAGATCTGGTCATCATCACGATCGGAAACCGCCCACAGGTCTTTGCCGCATTGCGCCAGCCCCGACAGGTTACCGCCGCGCATGCCGTCCACGGCATGCTCGGCAACCAGCGTCAGTTCCGGCGCAGGCTCCGCCGCAACGGCGGACGCCAACAGCAGCAACGCGAGGGCGAAACCGCTCCGCATCAACCCAGAACCTCGGCCAGATTGCCTTTGGACTCCAGCCAGGACTTGCGGTCGCCGGCGCGTTTTTTCGCCAGCAGCATGTCCATCATTTCCGAGGTGGCTTCGAAATCATCCAGCGTCAGTTGCACCAGACGTCGAGTGTTCGGGTCCATGGTGGTTTCGCGCAGTTGCGGCGGGTTCATTTCACCCAGCCCCTTGAATCGGGTGACCTGCGGCTTGCCGCGTTTCTTCTCGGCCACCAAACGATCGAGAATGCCATCGCGCTCGGCTTCATCGAGGGCGTAGTAAATCTCTTTGCCGAGGTCGATACGGTACAGCGGCGGCATCGCCACGTAGACGTGGCCGGCATCCACCAGCGGACGGAAGTGCTGGACGAACAAGGCACACAGCAAGGTCGCGATGTGCAGACCGTCGGAGTCGGCGTCGGCGAGGATGCAGATCTTGCCGTAACGCAGCTGGCTCATGTCCGCAGCGCCCGGATCGACACCAATGGCCACGGCAATGTTGTGCACTTCCTGGCTGGCCAGCACTTCGCTGCCGTCGACTTCCCAGGTGTTCAGAATCTTCCCGCGCAGCGGCAGGATCGCCTGGAACTCTTTGTCCCGCGCTTGCTTGGCCGAACCGCCGGCGGAATCACCTTCCACCAGGAACAGCTCGGAACGCATCGGGTCCTGCCCGGCGCAATCGGCGAGCTTGCCCGGCAAGGCCGGCCCTTGGGTAATGCGTTTGCGCTCGACCTTTTTGCTGGCCTTCAAACGGCGGCCAGCGTTGTTGATCGCCAGCTCAGCCAGTTGCAGGCCCAACTCGGGATTCGCGTTGAGCCACAGGCTGAAGGCGTCCTTGACCACGCCGGAAACAAACGCCGCCGCCTCGCGGGACGACAGTCGTTCTTTGGTCTGGCCGGAGAACTGCGGTTCCTGCATTTTCATCGACAGCCCAGTCGACCGCTTCTTTATTACCGGCCAGGCTGCCGCAGAAGGGTTCGTCGGGCAGACGCTCGAATTCACTGACCGCGTCTACCAGGTAGGAACGCAGACCGTCTTCGTAATGCCATTCGACTTTTTCGCCGGTGGCCTTGTCTTCAAAGCTGACCAGCAGCCCCGGGCACAACACGGCCTTGGCCTTGAGTACGTGCTTGAGACGGCTGATGGAAAATTTCGGTGAGTCGAAGTATTTCGGGTCCGGCGAGAAGTACACGCTGGTCCCGGTGTTGCGCTTGCCAACGGTGCCGACGATTTCCAGGTCGGTGGCTTTGTAGCCATCGGCGAAGGTCATCTGGTACTCGTTGCCATCGCGTTTGACGCGCACCCGGACCTGGGTCGACAGGGCGTTGACCACCGAAATACCCACCCCGTGCAAACCGCCGGAGAACTGGTAGTTCTTGTTCGAGAACTTGCCGCCGGCGTGCAGCTTGGTGAGGATCAGCTCGACGCCCGAGACGCCCTCTTCGGGGTGAATGTCCACCGGCATGCCACGGCCGTCATCGCTGACTTCCAGGGAGTGGTCGGCGTGGAGAATGACCTGCACCGATGTCGCATGCCCGGCCAAGGCTTCGTCGACACTGTTGTCGATGACTTCCTGGGCAAGGTGGTTCGGCCGACTGGTGTCGGTGTACATGCCGGGGCGTTTGCGCACCGGGTCGAGGCCCGAGAGGACTTCGATGGCGTCTGCGTTATAAGAGCTAGCGCTGGGAGTGGCCATGGGGTCTCGTCGTCAGTCGTTCATGAAAATAGGGGCGAAGGTTCACAGTGCTGTGAAATCGATCGCCTGGTACACATCTGCGCCGATGCCGGCAAAACTCAACAGAGCCGGTAATTGCCCGGCGAATCCTTGGAAACTATGGTCGCCGCCAGCCTGGATACGCAAGGCACAGGCTCGGTAATACTGCTGGGCGAGGCGATAGTCCAGCGTTTCGTCCCCGGTTTGCAACCACACCTGAAACCGCTGCGGGTCTTGGGGCGCCGGCACTTCCAGCTCGGCCAGGGCCGTCACGTGGTCGTGGGTCAATTCCCAGGTCTCTTCGGTATACAGGTTTTTCTGCGTGCCCAGGTATCCGTCGAACATCCGGTGCGGGCTGACGGCAGGGTTGATCAACAGGGCCTTGAGGCCATGGCGCTCGGCAAGGTGAGTGGCATAGTAGCCGCCGAGGGAGCTGCCGACCAGCAGTGGCCGCCCCAGCCTGGCAATCGCCTGTTCCAGCTGACCGATGGCCTCGCGCGGATGGTGATGCAAGGCCGGCACCTGCAACTGGTCGCCCAGACCCAGACGATCCATCACGTCGACCAGCTGACAGGCCTTTTTCGACGCGGGTGCGCTGTTGAAACCGTGGATATAGAGGATCGAACCAGACATGCGAGCTCCCTGTGAGGCGGGCAAAGATGCCGCAGTTTACAGGGAGTCGGGCGGATCGGGGACATCCACAGAAATCAGGCCCTCTTTAAGGACGCCATCGCGAGCAGGCTCGCTCCCACAGTGGATCTGCGGTGAGCACACCATTTGTGAACACCCGAGATCAATGTGGGAGCGAGCCTGCTCCGGGCGGCGTTCCGACGATGGCCGCGACCCGGTTTTCCTGAGCTACAAAAATTTCAGTAGCCGTTGGAACCGTAGTCGATCTGGAAATCGAACCCGGTCACGCGCTCGACCCCGGTTTCCAGCCGTCCGTCCGGCAGCAACCGCAACCAGCGATAACCCGGCGCCAGGGTATCGACCTTGAAATCCACACTACCAGGCTCGAACTGGATGCACGTCGATGGCGAAGCGATCAGCCGCACATCGTTGCGCAACTGATCGATTTCCTGATGCACATGACCCCAGAGCACTGCCCGCACCTGCGGGAAGCGATCGAGCACGGCAAACAAGGCGTCCGGGTTGCGCAGGCCAATCGGTTCCATCCAGGCACAACCGATGGACACCGGATGATGATGCAAGCACACCAGATGATGGCGCTCCGGCGCTTCGCTCAAGGCGCGGACGAGCAATTGCAGTTGATCGTCCTGCAAATACCCTGGCACCGAACCCGGTACCGCCGAATCCAGCAAGGTGATCCGCCAGTTACCGATGTCCACGATGGGCTCCAGCAACTGACTCTGGACCGCGGCCCGGGCCATGATCTGCGGCTCATCGTGGTTGCCCGGAATCCAGCGCGCGGGCGCATCGATCTGCCGGGTCATCTCGCGAAACTGCTGATACGACTCAAGCGTGCCATCCTGGGACACGTCGCCACTGGCGATCATCAGGTCAATCTGCGGCTGTTGCGCCAGTACCAACTCGATAACCTTTTGCAGGCTGTCGCGGGTGTTCATGCCCAGCAACGTGCCATCCGCCTCGGCGAACAGATGGCTGTCAGAGAGCTGCACCAGCAATACGGCATCGTTGGCTGTCAGAGTGGATACGCTCGGCAAGGCGTTCTCCCAAGGCGTGATCACGGATATGGATGAATGGCGCAATTATGCTGGGGGAAATTGAAAAGAGGAAACCCGTGAACCAGACGCAGTTCACAACTAGCGTACGACTTCGAACTCATGCCCGCAGGCCAAGCAATGACTCAACCACTCGCCGAGGAACACATTGAGCTGGGCCTTTTCGTCCGGCTGGTGCATCAACGCATTCGGATAAGGATAGATGCCGCGAAAGCGCCGTGCATGTTCGGCACTGATGACTTCGGCCATACGCGCATCGTGGTAGACCTGCACTTCCAACTGCGGCACCGGCAGCCATGGCAGACTGTGCTCCTGGCGTACTCGCAGGGTCGTGGTGTACGGACACGCCTGCAACACTTCCAGCATCAGCACGCCCAGCATCTGCTCACCCTGGGTCATGGCAATGCGCCGGGCAGCCGGCTGGTTGCGCATCTCCGGTAACAGGCGCATCAGTCGGGCGTAGTTGGCCTCGCAGGCGCTTTGCAGCCCCACAAGGTCGACCCGATAACGATCGCGCTGTTTGTTTACGACCATAACCCCCTCACTTCAACGCGGTTCAAAGCCAGCCATTGCAAGGCAATAATGCTCGCCGCGTTGGAAATCCGTCCATCACGTACGGCTTGCAGGGCATCTTCGAAGTCCCAGACCGTCACGCGAATATCTTCTGCTTCCTCCACCAGCCCATGCAGGCCGCCGGCCCCGGCACTGTTACACCGCCCCAGATACAAGTGCACATATTCGGTACTGCCACCAGGCGACGGAAAATAATTGAGCATCGGCCACAGCGCAGTGAATACAAGTCCAGCTTCCTCCTGCGCTTCGCGGTGAGCAACTTCTTCCGGTATTTCGTCCCGGTCGATCAGACCGGCGACCAGTTCGATCAGCCACGGATTATCGACTTTGCCCAATGCGCCGGCGCGAAATTGCTCGATCAATACCACTTCGTCCCGCTGTGGATCGTAAGGCAAGACACACACGGCATCATGGCGAACGAACAGCTCGCGGCTGATCTCGCGACTCATGCCACCGGCAAACAGCTCATGGCGCAGATGCACGCGCTCAAGCTTGTAGAAGCCCTTGAAGCAGTTTTCACTGCGTACGACGTCTACGATGGTCGGGGTAGCAGTGGCAAAATCAGTCATAACATTCCTCGTTTACTGTCGATCTGTCTGAGGCTCCCCCCCAGGCTTCGCGCCATCCTAACGCGCCCGCACCGGTTGATGCAGCCTCTTTGCCGTCAGCGGGATAGACGGCAAGGGGTGAAAACAACTCTAATTGGCTCTAATTAGCTTAGTGGCGAACCGACCGCGCCGCTGGCAGTCGAAGACCCTGAATTTTGCCTTTCTCTKATTCATGAAGGACGCCCATGTCGCTGTTGAAAATCGCCTCCGTGGCCTGTATTGCCCTCACGCTCGGCGCCTGCCAAAGCCTGTTCCAACCCAGCTATCGGGCACAGGTGACATCCACTCGCGATGCGTCCGAGCAGGTCAAGCCGGGTTGCGACGGCCCCGACTGTCCGCTGGTGAATATCGACACGGTGCATTTCCCGACCGACCCGCAACTGGACCGGATCGTCGAACAGCGCCTGCTGCAAATGGCCCGCACCTCACCGGGCGCGGCGCTACCCGCCTCCCTCAACGCCTTCCGCGAACAGTTCCTGCGTGAATCAGGCGATCGCAACAGCGTCTACTTGCAAGCCAAGGTACGTGAGCAGCATGACGGACTGGTGATCATTGAAGTATCCAGCTATCTGGACACGGGCGCGGCCAATGGCACGCCGGGACGAGGCTTTATCAACTACTCGCGCCAGCTGCAAAAAGAGCTGAGCCTGAGCGACATGCTGTTGCCGGGGCAGGAAGTGGCGTTCTGGAAGACCGCGCAAGTTGCGCACAATAGCTGGCTGATCAATTCGCAACTGGATCGGGATCCGGACTTCGTCAAAACCTGGCCCTTCCAGAAAACCCCGAACGTGGCCTTGACCAGCGCCGGGGTGGTGCTCAAGTACAACGTCGCGACCATCGCGCCCTATTCGAGTGGCCTCATCGAGATGACCATCCCCTACGCTCGTCTCAAGGGTCAGATCAAGCCTGAGCTGGTGCCGGAGCGTAGCTGAAGACCCGCCCCAGCAGCAGTTGCAGCAGCCCTGCCAGTACCAGCGATGGCAGGGTTGCGCCGACTTCCGGATACAGATTCGCCAGCAAGTGATAGGTGCTCACCCCGCCCAGCCAGGCGAGCAACGCCGGCCAGCGCAAGGCGGCTGACGCGATCCGGGCACTGCGCTTGCGCAGGATGAAGTGATCCACCAGCACCACGCCGAACAGCGGCGCAAACACCGAACCGATCAGCAGCAGGAAGTTCTGGTACTGGGCCAATGGCGCCAGGCACGCGATCAAGGTGCAGATCACACCAATGGCCAAGGCCAGGTGTTCGACTTTCATGCGCAACAGAATCCCGCTGGAGACCGCCGCCGAGTGAATGTCGGCGAACGCATTTTCTGACTCGTCCAGCAGGATCAGCAACAGCGGAATGCCCAAGCCGGCACCGGCCAGCGCCAACAGCAAGGCGTTGACTTCACCACTCGGGGCAAACGCCAGGGTGTAGGCAACGCCCAGGCTCATCAGCCAGAAGTTACCAATGAAGAAGCCCAGCGCCGTGCCGCCGAATACGCTTTTCGCACGCTTGCCGAAACGCGAGTAGTCGGCAATCAGCGGCAGCCACGACAGCGGCATCGCGATGGCGATATCAAAACCCACGGCGAATGGCATCGAACCGTCACCGGCCTGTACCCACAGCGCAGCCAGATCGGCTTTGGTGAAGAGGTTCCAGGTTAGCCAGGTGCACGCTGCCAGCAGCAACCAGATGCCCCATTTGCGCAGGATCTGACGGACAAACGTCAACGGACCGCTGACGGCGAGCAAGGTCGCCAAGGCGCCGAACGCCAGCGTCCAGAGCAATGGATTGGCCATCAGGCTAGCGTCGCTGAACGCACGGGCGCCGAGCAGGCTGGCCGCGTCGCGCATGACGATGATTTCGAACGAACCCCAACCGATCAGTTGCAGCAGGTTCAACAGCGCCGGCAGACTCGCACCGCGAGTACCGAGGCTCAGTTTGAGTGCAGCCATGGCCGACAGGCCGGTATCGCTGCCGATCACCCCGACGCACGCCAGCAGCAGAACGCCGACCAGCGTGCCCAGGAAAATCGCCAGCAACGAACCCGACAAGCCCAAACCGGGTGCCAGCAAGGCCCCGGTCTGCAAGACCATCAGGCCAATGCCGAGGGAGAACCACAGGGAGAACAGATCACGGGCACCGAACACGCGCTGGGCCAGAGGCACGGCGTGGTCGGGAGAATAGGTACTGGGTTGAATACTCAAGGGGGGGTATCTCAGAGGAACATTTGTTGTTGTGTTGATCGCCATCGCGAGCAGGCTCGCTCCCACAGGGGACTTGTGAACGACACAAATCCAATGTGGGAGCGAGCCTGCTCGCGATGGCGGCGGTGCAGGCACCGCCAACCTCAAGTCAGATCAAACCTTCTTGTACAACTGACTGCCTTCCTGCTTGAAGCGCTCAGCCTGTTCGGCCAGACCTTGGGCGACTTCGGCATCGACGGTTTCGATCCGCTGGTTGGCCGCATACTCGCGGACTTCCTGGGTGATTTTCATCGAGCAGAATTTCGGCCCGCACATCGAGCAGAAATGCGCGACCTTGGCCGAGTCTTTCGGCAGGGTTTCATCGTGGTACGAACGCGCGGTGTCCGGGTCCAGGCCGAGGTTGAACTGATCTTCCCAGCGGAATTCGAAACGCGCCTTGCTCAAGGCATTGTCGCGGATCTGTGCGCCCGGATGTCCTTTGGCCAAGTCTGCCGCGTGGGCGGCGATCTTGTAGGTGATGATCCCGGTCTTCACGTCATCCTTGTTCGGCAGGCCCAAGTGCTCCTTCGGCGTGACGTAGCAGAGCATGGCGCAACCGAACCAGCCGATCATTGCCGCGCCGATGCCCGAGGTGATGTGGTCGTAACCCGGTGCGATGTCGGTAGTCAATGGGCCGAGGGTGTAGAACGGCGCCTCGTCGCAGCACTCGAGCTGCTTGTCCATGTTCTCCTTGATCAACTGCATCGGCACGTGGCCCGGGCCTTCGATCATGGTTTGCACGTCGTGCTTCCAGGCGATCTTGGTCAGCTCGCCGAGGGTTTCCAGCTCACCGAATTGCGCTTCGTCGTTGGCGTCGGCAATCGAGCCCGGACGCAGGCCATCGCCCAGCGAGAAGCTGACGTCGTAGGCCTTCATGATTTCGCAGATGTCTTCGAAATGAGTGTAGAGGAAGTTCTCTTTGTGGTGCGCCAGGCACCACTTGGCCATGATCGAACCGCCACGGGAAACGATCCCGGTCACGCGTTTGGCGGTCATCGGCACGTAGCGCAGCARCACGCCSGCGTGGATGGTGAAGTAGTCSACGCCCTGTTCGGCCTGCTCGATCAACGTGTCACGGAACAGCTCCCAGGTCAGGTCTTCGGCAGCGCCACCGACTTTTTCCAGCGCCTGATAGATCGGCACGGTACCGATCGGCACTGGCGAATTGCGGATGATCCACTCACGGGTTTCGTGAATGTGCTTGCCGGTGGACAGGTCCATGACCGTGTCCGAGCCCCAGCGAATGCCCCAGGTCAGTTTCGCCACTTCTTCTTCGATGGACGAACCCAGTGCGCTGTTGCCGATGTTGCCGTTGATCTTCACCAGGAAGTTACGGCCAATGATCATCGGTTCCAGTTCAGTGTGGTTGATGTTCGCCGGGATGATCGCGCGACCGCGGGCGATTTCTTCACGGACGAATTCCGGGGTGATGATTTTCGGCACGCTGGCGCCGAAGCTGTGGCCAGCGTGCTGCTGATCCAGCAAACCTGCGGCGCGGGCCACTTCGAGCTTCATGTTTTCGCGGATGGCGACGTATTCCATCTCCGCGGTGATGATGCCTTTGCGGGCGTAGTGCATCTGGCTGACGTTGGCGCCCGGCTTGGCGCGGCGCGGGTTGTTGACGTGAGCGAAACGCAGCTTGGTCAGCTCCGGATCGGCGAGGCGTTCCTGGCCAAAGTTCGAGCTCAGGCCGGCCAGACGCTCGGTATCACTACGCGCTTCGATCCACGGCGAACGCACGTCGCCCAGGCCTTTGCGCACATCGATGATGACGTTGGGGTCGGTGTATGGACCCGAAGTATCGTAGACCACAACCGGTGCGTTGATCTCACCGCCGAAATCGGTTGGCGTCACGTCGAGGCTGATTTCGCGCATCGGCACGAGGATGTCCGGGCGAGAGCCCTGAACATAAATTTTTTGCGAGCGGGTAAAGGGCTGAACCGATTGCTGATCGACTTTGGCCGAGTCACTCAGATTGATCGCATTTTTTGATTTTATAGTCATCACGGGCTCTCCAGACTTCATCCAGGCAGTGGAATTTTGTCGGAGCGAACCTGTAACGAATGGACGCAGCCCACCAGTGAAAACTCCAGCTGGATGAGTGCTGTGCTGAGTGCACGAGGGCTGTTCGATTGTCGAACAACATCCCGGACGAAGCACAAGAGGACTCGCCGGGTGACGAGAAATCTTGTTCCCTACGCAGGCTTAAACCTGATCAGGTTCAACGGGATCCGAAATTATTCGATCTCAGCCTCATAGCAAGGCACCCCGACAAGAACCCGGCCAGTCTAGACACAACTGGCAAAGAACGCCAACACCGGTGCAAACAGCGTGATGAATGGCGTAATTACAGGATTGTTGCCGCAGGTTGGCGCATCYACACTCGCTACGCCATGCTGCGCCTTGACGCTGTAGGGCGTGCGCCGTAGCCTTGGCGCTCAAATTATCGACGTAATAAAATTTTAGGGATCGCCTCATGCTGCGCAAACTCTCACTGGCTCTTGCCGTGTCTTGTGCGTCCAACGGAATGGCCTGGGCAGCAGAAGCGCCATTATCGACCAATACCGATCTGGTCAGCGTCTACCAGGAAGCTGTCGACAACAACGCCGACCTGGCCGCCGCCCGCGCCCAATACGGCGCACAAAAGGAAGTCGTGCCTCAGGCCCGTGCCGGCCTGCTGCCGAACCTCTCGGGTGGTGCCCAGGTTGCCGATGTGCGGACAAAAATCGACCAGCCGTCAGCCATCGCCAACCGCAGTGCCCACTTCTATCAAGCGACGCTGGCCCAGCCGTTGTTCCGCGCCGATCGCTGGTTCCAGTTCCAGGCGGCCAAGGATGTCAACGAGCAAGCGGCGCTGCAACTCTCGGCGACCGAGCAGAACCTGATACTGCAAAGCGCCGTAACCTACTTCAACGTGCTGCGCAGTCAGGACAACCTTGCCTCGACCAAGGCCGAGGAAGCCGCGTTCAAGCGCCAGCTCGATCAGTCCAATGAGCGCTTCGATGTCGGCCTCTCGGACAAGACCGACGTGCTGCAATCGCAAGCCAGTTACGACACCGCGCGCGCCAACCGGATTCTCGCCCAGCGCCAGGTGGATGATGCGTTCGAAGCACTGATCACCCTGACCAACCGTCAGTACAACTCGATTCAGGGCATCGTCCACACCTTGCCGGTCCTGCCGCCAGCACCGAACGACGCCAAGGCCTGGGTCGATACCGCCGCCAAACAGAACCTCAATCTGCTAGCCAGCAACTACGCGGTCAGCGCCGCCGAAGAAACGCTCAAGCAGCGCAAGGCCGGCCACGCACCGACCCTCGACGCCGTGGCGCAGTACAAGACCGGTGACAACGATGCGCTAGGCTTCAGCAACCCGAGCGCCTTTGGTCAACCGTACGGCGGCACCGTCTCGCAAAGCACGGTCGGCCTGCAATTGAACATTCCGATCTACAGCGGCGGGCTGACCAGCTCGCAGGTTCGCGAGTCGTACTCGCGCCTGGACCAAAGCGAACAGCAACGCGAAGCACTGCGTCGGCAAGTAGTGGAAAACACCCGCAACCTGCACCGCGCGGTGAACAGCGATGTCGAGCAGGTGCAGGCACGTCGGCAGTCGATCATCTCGAACCAGAGCGCGGTGGAAGCCACGGAGATTGGTTATCAGGTGGGGACGCGCAATATCGTCGACGTGCTTGACGCCCAGCGTCAGCTGTACACCTCGGTGCGCAACTACAACAACAGCCGCTACGACTATATTCTCGACAACCTGCGCCTGAAGCAGGCGGCCGGTACTCTCAGCCCGGGCGACTTGCAGGACCTGAAGCGTTACCTCAAGGCCGACTACAACCCGGACAAGGATTTCCTGCCACCGGACCTGGCCAAGGCTGCAGCGGAACAGCTGAAGGCTAATCCCGGGCAGTAATAAACCCCACCCTGTGGCGAGGGAGCTTGCTCCCTCGCCACAGGTGTCAGATTCCGAATTAGTTGATCAACCGCCCCAACCCATCCAGCAATCGCTGCAAGGCGCCTTGATTAGCGCGCATCACGTTCAGCCCCGCCTCTGCCATCCGCTGCGCATCGCGTGGCAACTCGAACAACCGCTGCACCGCCACCGCCAGCCCATGGGCGTCATCCACTTCCTGCAATGCCTTGGCGCTACGCATCAGCGCGGCGATCTCAAGGAAGTTGAACAGGTGCGGCCCGCTCAACACCGGTTTGGCCAGTGCTGCCGGCTCCAGCAGGTTATGCCCACCATTGGGCACCAGACTGCCGCCGACAAACGCACTGTCGGCCAAGGCGTAGAGAAACAGCAACTCGCCCATGGTGTCGCCGAGCAGCACTGAGGTGCTGGCGCTGACTGCTTCACCGGTCGAACGACGGACCGTGTTGAAACCCTGCTGCTGGCAGAGTTCGAATACCGGGTTGAAACGCTCGGGGTGACGCRGCACCAGAATCAACAGCGCATCCGGATGGCTGGCGAGCAATTGTCGATGCGCCGCCAGCACCACTTCGTCTTCACCTTCATGGGTACTCGCGGCGATCCATACCGGACGCTCGACTGCTTGCCATTGCTGACGCAACTCGGCGGCCCGCTGCAGCAGCTGGGGGTCGATGCGCAAATCAAACTTGATCGAACCGGTCACTTCGACCGTTTCCGCACGCGCGCCCAGCTGCCGAAAACGCTCGGCCTCGGCTTCGGTCTGCACTGCGAACAGACTCATTTCGGCCAGCATCGGCTGTGTCAGCTTGCTGAAACGGCCATAGCCTTTGGCCGAGCGTTCCGAGAGCCGGGCATTGGCCAGCGCCACCGGGATCCCGCGCTTGGCACATTGATGAATGTGGTTGGGCCACAACTCGGTTTCCATGATCACCGCGAGTTTCGGCTGAATCCGGTCGAGAAACCGCGCCGCCGCGCACGGCAGATCGTAAGGCAGATAGCAGTGCTGGATGCGCGACTCATTGGCGAACATCGCGTGAATCCGCTCGGACCCGGTCGGGGTCATGCAGGTCACGGTGATCGGCAGCTGTGGATAACGCTCGAGCAACCCGCGAATCATCGGTGCAGCGGCAATGCTTTCGCCAACCGACACCGCATGTACCCAGATGCCGCCGGTTTTCATCACCGGCAAGCCGATGGAGAAACGTTCGCCAATACGTTTGGCGTACGCCGGTGCCTTGCGCGAGCGCAGCCMCAGCCGAATCGCTACCAGTGGCAGCCCCAGGTAAAACAGCACGGTGTAGAGAGTTCTATTCATGGCGGCGGAGTTTATCGGCTTTTTTAGCCAATCGCCTGCAAGTGCACGGCAAAACGTTCCGCCAACCAACGCGCCGCCGGCCCCAGCGGTTCATCACGCCGCCAGACCAACTCAACCACCAAGGCTGGCGGGGTCCATTCGCTGACCAGTTCGACCATCTGCCCCTGATACGCCGGGTACTGCACCACATGCCGCGGCAGCCAGCCCCACCCCAGGCCACGCATCAGCCACTCGGCGAGAACGTAGAAACTGTCGGCGCGCCAGACTTGCGGGCTGGCTTGCTCACTGCCGGGGTAGACGCTGGAATGCGTGGCCATCAGCAGCTGTCGATGCTGCGCCATCTGCTGGCAATTGACCTGCCCTTCTACAGCCAGCGGATGCCCTACTCCGCACACCGTGACCATCTCGACGCTGCCCAGCACCCGACGTTCCAAGGCTTCGGGAATCTGCTCGTGATAAAACAGCAAGCCCAGATCGGCCCGGCGCTCCACCAGTTTGCGCGCCACATCGCCCTGAGCGGCGCTGGCCAGTTGCACTTCCAGGCTGGGAAATTGCTCGGCCAATGCCTCGAGACTGTCGAGCACCGGCTGATAAGGCATGGCCTCATCCTGCGCCAGACGCAGCCGCGCTTCCTGACCCCGCATCAACGCCAGCGCCCGACCGTTGAGGCGCTCGCACTGGCGCAGCACTTCTCGCGCTTCTTCGAGCAACGCGCTGCCTGCTTCGGTCAAGCGCGGCTGGCGGCCGCTACTGCGGTCAAACAGGTTCAGGCCAAGGTCTGCCTCAAGCAGTGCAATCGCACTGCTGACCGCCGATTGCGCCTTGCGCTGGTCCCGCGCGACAGCCGAAAACGAACGCTGCTCGGCCACGCTGACGAACAAACGCATCTGTTCCAGACTCCATTGCACACTCATGGCTCAACCCATCTTCAAATCAGATAGGTAATGACTTTACCCCATCTCGAAAGCCTCTAGAATGCCGACCTCATCAAGCAGGCCAAAATACGAGGATCACACCATGAACGCTTACTACCTCCTGGCTATCGCCATCTGCGCCGAAGTGATCGCCACCGTATCGATGAAAGCGGTCAAGGGCCTGAGCACGCCACTCCCTTTGCTGTTGATCATCGTCGGTTACGGCATTGCGTTCTGGATGCTGACCCTGGTGGTGCGCACCATTCCGGTTGGCGTCACCTATGCGGTGTGGGCCGGCATGGGGATCGTGATGGTCAGCATCGCGGCGCTGTTTCTCTACGACCAGAAACTCGACATCCCGGCCATGCTCGGCATGGCACTGATCGTCCTGGGCGTGGTGGTCATCCAGCTGTTCTCGAAAACCGCAGGCCACTAAAGCCCGATACCTGTCCATTGTGGCGAGGAAGCTTGCTCCCGCTGGGTCGCGAAGCGGCCCCAAAACCTGATATCGAGGCTTGGGGATAGACCGCATTGGTTCATTTGCGGCTGCTGCGCACCCGAGCGGGAGCAARCTCCCTCGCCACAGATTTGTGCATGGCCTGACCAGCCACCTGTTGATCGCCAGCAAAACCTCCACTCGTCGAGTCTGTATACTGCGCCTCTAGTCCTGAACTCCGAGGTCGCTGCATGCCATCCGTTATTTCTACCGACGTGCTGATTGTCGGCGCTGGTGTCGCCGGCCTCTGGCTGAACGCACGCCTGCGYCGYCAGGGTTTCTCGACCGTRCTGGTGGAAAGCGCCAGCCTCGGYGGCGGGCAGAGTGTGAAATCCCAGGGGATCATCCACGGCGGCGCCAAGTACGCGCTGCATGGTGCGTTGACCGGTGCCTCCGAAGCGATTTCCGACATGCCGCGCCGTTGGCGTGCAGCCTTGGCCGGAGACGGCGAGCTGGACCTGTCCGGCGTGCGTCTGCTCTCCGAAGCCCACTATTTGTGGTCCCCTGGCACCCTCGCCGGCAACCTCACCAGTTTCTTCGCCAGCAAAGCGGTGCGCGGCCGGGTCGATCAGGTCAAGGGCGAGCAACTGCCACCCGCCCTGCAAGACAAGCGCTTCAAGGGCAAGGTCTATCGCCTGGCGGAACTGGTGGTCGATGTGCCAAGCCTGATCGGGCGTCTGGCCGAACTGGCCGGTGACGGCCTGCTGGCCGGGCAGAAGATCGAGCCACTGCTGGAAAACGGCGAACTGGTTGGCCTGCGGGTCGACGAGCGCGAGATCCGTGCGCAGCGCATCGTCCTCAGCGCCGGTGCTGGCAACGCCGACTTGCTCACGGCACTCGGCCTGAGTCAGCCGGCCATGCAACGTCGGCCGCTGCACATGGTCATCGTCAAAGGCCCGAGCCTCAAACCCTTGTACGCCCACTGCCTGGGCGGCGGGCCGAAGCCGCGCATCACCGTCACCACCCACCCGGCCGCCGATGGTCAATGGGTCTGGTACCTGGGCGGTGATATCGCCGAAGCCGAAGGCGTGGCTCGCGAACCTGCCGCGCAAATTGCCGCCGCACAGAAAGAACTCGGCAACCTGTTGCCCTGGGTCGACCTCAGCCAGGCGCAATGGGCGACCTTGCGGGTCGAGCGCGCCGAACCACTGCAATCGGGCCTGAGCCGACCCGACAACGCCTTCCTCGCCGAGCAGGATCGCCTGCTGGTGGGCTGGCCGACCAAACTGGCGCTGGCACCGGACTTCGCTGACCGGGTAATGGCGTCGCTGCAACGCGACGGCATCCAGCCAAGCCACCCGGCGCCGTTGCCAACCCTGCCAAAACCGCCAATGGGCGTGCCTGCCTGGGAGCAATTGTTGCCATGAGCCAAGCCACCCTGCACGACCTGCATCGCCCGTTGGGCAGCACTGGCCTGCTGGTTTCGCCGCTGGGCCTGGGCACGGTGAAACTCGGCCGCGACCAAGGCGTGAAGTACCCCAATGGCTTCCAGATCCCGGACGATGACGAAGCGCGCAGATTGCTCAAGCTGACCCGCGAGCTGGGCATCAACCTGATCGACACCGCCCCCGCCTATGGCCGTAGCGAAGAACGCCTCGGCCCGCTGCTGCGCGGTCAGCGTCAGGAGTGGGTGATTGTCAGCAAGGTCGGTGAAGAATTCGCCGACGGTCTGTCGCACCATGACTTCAGCGCTGCCCACACACGTTTTTCCATCGAGCGCAGCCTGAAACGCCTGGAAACCGACTTTATCGACCTGGTGCTGGTGCACTCGGACGGCAACGATCTGGCGATTATCAACGAGTGCGAGGTCTACCAGACCCTCGCCGAGCTCAAGCGCGAAGGCAAGATTCGCGGGTTCGGCTTTTCCGGCAAGACCGTTGATGGCGGTTTGAAGGCTCTGGAACAAGGCGATTGCGCCATGGTCACCTACAATCTCAACGAACAGGCCGAGCGGCCAGTCATCGACTACGCTGCTGCCCACGGCAAAGCGATCCTGGTGAAGAAGGCTCTGGCCAGCGGTCACGTCTGCCTCAGCCCGGGTGTTGATCCGGTACGCGCCAGCTTCGAACTGTTGTTTGCGCAACCCGGTGTCACCAGTGCTATTGTCGGGACCATTAATCCGCTGCACCTCGCCCACAATGTGGCGACTGTTGCTCAAGTCCTACGTAGTCGTTGAACAGCCGCCGAGGCGGCCGACCCCGACRCAAGAAGGAGCCGACATGCCGCGAACGCTCATAAGAAAGAACCCCAGCAACTTCAAGACCCTGCCGTTATACGTCGAAGCGACTCCCGAAGGCCTGAGTTATCAGAGTGTCGGCAGGCCGCTGAACTTCTCCCAAACCCTGCAACGTCGGCGCCCGGTCACAGTGGCCAATCCAGAGCACTTTTCGCTGGAGCTGGCCAACCTTGGCGTCTCGGTACGGCTGACCCTGCACTGGCAGAATCGCGATTACTGGGTGCTGGTTCGCCAGCGTCGTCAGGACCGTGGCGACGTGGTGCTCAAGCTGATCTCGGGTTATGTGCCGGCCCATGAACTGAACCTGCCGTTGCACACGGCCATTCAGGAGATCGCCGAAGAATGCCTGCTGGAGACCCCAGAAGGCTGGCTCGGCGGGCGCTTCAATGACACTTGGCTGCCAGCCCCCTATGCCAGCGCGCTGCATTACCGCGAAGCGCTGCCGTTTCGCCTGACGCCGCTGTCTGGAGCTGCACGCCCGGTGCGTTGTGCCAATATGCAGTTGCTCGAACGACCACGGGCCTACGTGCATCTGCCCACGGCGTCCTTGCAGTTGATCTACGATTTGCGCCTGGACGTTCCCAAGGAAACCAAATCCCTGAGCCTGTTCCATGTCGATGAACGTCTTGAAGGCGATCAACTCGTTGCACGACTGGATCGCAAGCGCCCCGACCTGTACCTGATGCCGCTTGAGGATGGCCAGCCGCTGCCCGAGCTCTACACCCTGAAAAAAGATCAGCTCTACCCGGCAAGCACGCGCGGACTGTATCTGGCAGAAAGTTTTGCCCGACAGGAAGGCTGGCTGGTGCGTGACGAACGGATTCGCTGGAAGGACTGGCTCAGGCAGCAGGGCTTGAGCCAACCGGACAAGGCATCGGGTTTCAGCCGATTGACCGGCAAAGCCAGACTGCTGCTGAAGAAAATCGTGCCACGCAAGGTGGCACGCTAACTCACCCTGTGGCGAGGGAGCTTGCTCCCGCTGGGCCGCGAAGCGGCCCTAAAACCCGCCATTGAGTTTCTACAGATACACCGCGTTTGCTGGTTTACGCCTGCAGCGCAGGCGAGCGGGAGCAAGCTCCCTCGCCCCCGTTTCAGGTCTTGCGGATTTTTTCGACAATAGCCGTCGTCGAGCTGTTTTCCACCAGCCCCAGCACTTTCACTGTTCCGCCATAAGCGCTGACGATGTCGGCACCGACCACTTGGTCGATCCCGTAATCGCYGCCCTTGACCAGCACGTCCGGCTTGACCTGCGCCAGGAGGTTTTCCGGAGTGCCTTCAGAGAAGCTGATCACCCAGTCCACCGCACCCAGGCCCGCCAGCACCGCCATGCGTCGGTCAACGCTGTTGATCGGTCGCCCAGGACCTTTCAAGCGGCTCACCGATGCATCGTCGTTGACTGCAACGATCAAACGATCGCCCTGCGCCCGCGCCTGCTCCAGGTAGGTCACATGGCCCGCATGGAGGATGTCGAAGCAGCCATTGGTAAAGACGATCTTCTCTTTGTGCGCGCGCGCATCGTCGACCGCCAGCAGCAATTGCTCCAGGCCCAGGACACCCCGTTCGGAACCCTCTTCGCGCTGAATCGCGCGACGCAATTCCGGAGCACTGATCGCCGCCGTACCCAGCTTGCCGACCACGATGCCAGCGGCCAGGTTGGCCAGGGCCACTGCGTGCGGCAGTTCTTCGCCAGCAGCAATCGCCGCCGCCAACGTAGAAATCACCGTATCACCGGCACCGGTCACATCGAATACTTCACGAGCCCGTGCGGGCAAGTGCAGCGCCGGATGATCAGGACGCAGCAAGGTCATGCCGTGCTCGCCACGCGTGACCAGCAAGGCCCCCAGATCAAGGTCGTGCATCAGCTTCGCGCCCTTGCTGACCAGATCATGCTCGTCGACGCAACCACCAACAATGGTTTCGAACTCGCTGAGGTTCGGGGTGATCAGGCTGGCACCGCGGTAAATCGAGAAATCCTTGCCTTTGGGATCCGCCAGCACCGGAATGCCACGGGCACGGGCGGCCTGGATCAAGGCCTGGTGGTTCTTCAGCGCGCCTTTGCCATAGTCAGACAACACCAGCACCTTGATGCCTTCGAGCAGGCCGTCGACTTCAGCACCGAGCGCCAGCGCGTCGGTGGCAAACGGTTGTTCGAAGTCAATACGCAGCAATTGCTGGTGACGACTCATGACCCGCAGTTTGACGATGGTCGGCTGATGCGCGATGCGCTGAAACAATGCACGTACACCGGCGCCCTTTAGGCTATTGGTCAGGCTGTCGGCGGCCTCGTCATCACCGGTCACACCGACCAGGGACGCCGGCGCGCCGAGCGCGGCAATGTTCAAGGCAACGTTGGCAGCACCGCCCGGGCGGTCTTCGATTTGCTCGACCTTGACCACCGGCACCGGTGCCTCAGGAGAAATCCGTGAGGTACCACCATGCCAGTAACGGTCGAGCATGACATCGCCGACCACCAAGACAGGGGCTTGATYGAATCGCGGCATGGACAACTTCATGGAGCAACCCACATACAAAATGAACAGGGGCGCGATATTAGCACAGGGTGGGCGCTACCTAGTTCGACAGCTTCATCTGGGGTGCATCACGCCGTTACATTGTTCATTTTTTAAGCAAAACAGCCAGGATGTGCTGCACGGCGTCGGCCAACTCGACCTCATCGGTGTTGATTTCGCAGTCCGCCTGCTGCGGTGCCTCATATGGGCTGTCAAGACCGGTGAAGTCCTTGATTCGCCCTTGCAGCGCAGCTTGATACAAGCCCTTGGGGTCGCGCCGGGCACAGATGTCGAATGGCGTGCTGACATACACCTCAAGAAACTCGTCCGTGCGGAACAAGGCTCTGGCCGACGCTCGATCGGCCTGAAACGGCGATATCGCCGAGACGATCACAATCAGCCCCGCGTCGACCATCAACCGCGCCACTTCGGCAATACGCCGGATATTTTCCTTGCGCGCTGCAGCGTCCATACCCAGGTCATTGCACAAACCGTTACGCACGTTGTCGCCATCCAGCACAAAGGTGTGGTGCCCCTGTTCATTGAGCTGCAACTCGAGCGCATTGGCCAAGGTCGACTTGCCGGCACCGGACAGCCCCGTCAGCCACAGACAACACGGTTGCTGATGCTTGACCGCTGCTCGGGCCGAGGCTGATAACGACAATGCAAAGGGGCGAATGTGCAACGAATGTGCAGCAATGAGCGGCGACTCATTCATAACCAAGAACCTCGTAATCACGCTGATAGACACGCAGTACCAGGCGCCGTGTGCGCACCGAGCAAAAATCGCGCACGGGCTCAGCGCGACGCTCTTGCGAGATATTCAGATGAGGCAACGATGACGTCATGCCGAGATGCTGGCAGAGCAGCTGAAAGTCGCGCTCCAGGTGTTCCTGATAGCCGACGAAATCCATCGCCATGCGCCCCATGGAGTCATTCAAAAAGTCGGATTGCGGTGCGAAATGAAGCTGTTTACGGATGTTATCCGGGTGCAACCAGCGCCCGACGAAATCATCAAAATCCCGGAAACTGTTGACCAACAGCCGAGCCGATTCATCCCGTTGCGGCAACTGGTTGCCGCGCAAATAGGCATAGGCGGAATAAACCCGCTCCAACGGATCGCGGACAAACGCAAACTTGAAACTGCCTGCGTAGTGTTCGGGAAACTGCTGTTCGTACCAGTACAGCGGCAGGTGCCCAGGCGTCCAACCGTTGAACAATGCAGAGCACACGCTACTGCCGGCACATTTCGGAACATGAATGAACAGGCATGAACGCTGCTGAAAGTGCGCTGGAAAAGCGGTATTGCCGGACATCGACTTGTTCACGGCCTGCCGGTCAACGACCGACAAACGGCCCAGCAAAAAGGGGTTCGTCCAGTCCCATGGCATGCAGACGCGAGTAGTACCCGCCCTGTGCCAGCAGTTGGGCGTGAGTACCGCGCTCGACAATTTCACCGTGGTCCATCACCAGGATCAGATCGGCCTTTTCGATAGTCGACAGACGGTGCGCGATCACCAGCGTGGTACGCCCCTTCATGACCTTATCCAACGCTGCCTGAATATGCCGTTCAGACTCGGTATCCAGTGCCGAAGTCGCTTCGTCGAGAATCAGCAACGGTGCGTTTTTCAACAAGGCGCGAGCAATGGCCAGACGCTGACGCTGACCACCGGACAGCAATACCCCGTTCTCGCCTACCTCGGTGTCCAGGCCATGTGGCAACTGGGAGATGAAGTCCATCGCATAGGCGTCTTGCGCGGCTTTCTCGATGTCTGCACGAGGAGCCCCGGCCAGATCACCGTAGGCGATGTTGTTGGCCACGGTATCGTTGAACAGGGTAACGTGTTGTGTGACCTGAGAGACATGCTTGCGCAGGTTACGCAGGCGATAGTCTTCGATCTCTACTTCATCAAGCAGTATTTGCCCCGTTTCATGGTGGTAGAAGCGCGGGATCAGGCTGGCCAGCGTCGACTTGCCACTGCCCGAGCGACCAACCAGTGCGATCATCTGCCCCGGCGCCGCAGTGAAGCTGATGTTTTTCAACACCTCGCGATCAGTACCCGGATAAGTGAAACTCAGGTTGTGTACATCCAGACGACCGCTGATACGCTCGCGCTCGATGATGCCCGCATCGAGCTCCGGCTCGACATCGAGCTGTTCGAAAATGCTTTCAGCACCGGCCACACCTTTCTGAATAGTCGAGCTGACTTCGGACAGCTGACGAATCGGCTTGGGCAACAAACCCGCAGCCGTAATGTAGGCCACCAGATCACCGGCCGTCGCATCACCGCGCAGAAACAGCACCAGGAACATCAATGCCGCCATGGCGCTATAAATCACCAGTTGCAGTGCAGGGGTGTAGATCGCGCTGGTTCTGGTCATGCGCAGTTGCTTGTCGGTGTTGCTCTGACTGGCTTTGGCAAAGCGCTGTTGCTCGTAGCTTTCACCACCGAAGCTGCGAACCACTCGATAGCCCTGAATGGTTTCGGACGCGACGTGAGTCACGTCGCCCATCGCCACCTGAATCTTCTTGCTCTGCTTGCGAAATTTCTTGCTGGTATTGCCGACCATGAAAGAAATCAGCGGCAGAATTGCCAGCATCACCAAGGTGAGCTTCCAGTTCATCCACAACAGGTAGCCGAACAGAAAAACTACGGTCAGACCTTCGCGAATCACCACTTTAATGGCGTCTGTTGCAGCACCGGTCACCATGGTCACGTTGAAGGTGATACGGGAAATCAGATGCCCGGAGTTGTGGGTATCGAAATAACGGTTAGGCAACACCAGCAGCTTGTTGAACAACTCTACCCGCAGGTCATGAACCAGCCCCAGGGAAACCCTGGCCAGGTAGTAGTTACTCAGGAACGAACCAAGCCCTTGCCAGGCAGCGATCAAGATGATCAACAGCGGCACGGCAACCAGCAACTTCAACTCCCGCAGATACGGAGTGTGGGGGAAGAGCACTGCGTCAGGGTTGCTCAAGCCATCGACGAAATACTTGAGAATTCCGGCCAGCATCGGCTGGGTGGAGGCAAATATCACAAAGCCCACGATACTCAACAGGAAAATGCCAACGTAGGGTTTTACATACCCCAACAGTCGCAAATAGATTTTCAGGCTTGATTCCTGTTCCGCATTGGGCGGTGCTGCACTCATCGTAGAGCTCACTGATTAGGTTGAACGCGAAATTTTATCACAGGCTTTGTATTTGGCCTGTGTCCATACCAAAAGGCTGGCCAGGCCAACCGGTAGCCAGCTGATGAACCATTCGGCTCGCGGTGATCCACTGATGCTGGCCGCATCGAATTGCATGGCCAGGAACGAGAACAACCAGATCCCGATGATACCCTGACCATACAGCGTTTCACGGGCTCGCCATGCCTCACGCAATACCGCAAACCAGACCAAACACCACAGCAAGAGCCCTGGCAATCCCAATTCGATCGCGATATGGGTGAACAGGTTGTGCGCATGATCAAATTCGATGCCTTCGGCAAGCACCGTGTAACCAGACTCCAACCCCAGTCCACGCAAGGGATGTGCAGCGATCATGTGCAGGCTGGCCATGAATATTTGTGGCCGGTACGAGGTACCGCGAGCCAACACCAGCGGTTCGAAAAGCCAGAACGCCAGCATCGCCAGAACCAGTGCGCTAATAGCGATAATGCAGCTACGTCGGTTGCGGCACCAAATGGGCATTGCCACCAGCGTCAGCAACAGCGCCAGCGCGGCCCCACGACTCTGGGACAGCACGACAAAGCCTGCGAGCAAACCCAGTGCAACCAACCAGACACCTTGTAGCCAGCGGGTCCGAGGTACCCAATGGATCATCCAGACCGCCGCCACTCCCAGTACGTAACCGCCCAGAATCGGGTGACTCAACTCTCCCAACCCTTCAACGCGCGCCGTCCAGGTGTTACCGTCGATCAGATAAAATTTGATGGCCGCCAACAGCGCACTCAATGCCAGGCCCAGGCCGCCCCATTGCATGACACGCACGACACGCTCCGGACGGGCATTGGCAAATACCGGAAAAAACAACAGGAACACCACGATGTACAATATTCGCTTGGCGCCCCGCGTCAGGTCATCGTCATGCGTCCACGACACGCTGATCAACGACCACAGCACCAGCCCGAGCAACCCAAGGCAAAACACGCGCTGTGCTTGCCAAAGCTCAAATAACCGAGCACGTGCCGACCAGGCAAAAAACATTGCCGGCAACCAGAGAAACACGGTCAACCCTTGCTGATAAAGCTTATTGGTCGGCGCAAAAGCAATGGCAGTCAAAAACCAGAACAGTCCAGTCGCCATCCATACCTGCGCCCAACGCGTTTCCTGCATTGGCCTATCCTCGTTAAATGGTCCGATCGCCAACCCGGCATGGTGAAAACAGCAACTTTTCGGCATCATTGATCGCCAATACGCCCGCAATTTCTACAAGGCTCTCCACATGCAATGCTTCCGGCTTCCACAAGCCGCTTTAAATCAGATGATTAAAGGCGCCAGAGTACTAGAAGCCGACAGCTTCGGCCCGAAAGTATTTCTTCTACCGGACGGGAATATTCTCAAACTGTTTCGCCGCAAGCGGTTTCTTTCGTCAGCACTGTTTCGCCCCTATTCAAAGCGTTTCATCGACAATGCCGCCCGACTCKAACAGCTCGGCATTCCCACCCTTCAGACGCTCACATTCCATCAACTGGATACGCCTGGCATGACGGCCGTGCTTTACCGCCCCCTGCCAGGAGAAACCCTGCGCCAGCTGGCAGGCAAAGACGGCTTCGACTGGCAACAGACCTTGCCGGCGCTGACCGTATTCATCCGCGAACTCCATGCGGCCGGGGTCTACTTTCGCTCGCTGCACCTGGGCAACATCGTCGTGACTCCAGGCAACCAGCTCGGCCTGATCGATGTCGCCGACATGCGCTTCTTGCGCGGACCGCTGCCACAACACCTGGTCAAGCGCAACCTGCAACATTTCGCACGGTATATTGATCGAGAGAAGCTGAACGAGAGCTTTCCGATGCAGACGCTGGAGCACATTCTACTTTGTGCATGACAACAGCCTGCGGGCAACCTGGCTGAAATCCAGCCAGGCGTCGTCCGGTGAAAGTACAGTGGATTGAGCCGCAGCGACCGATTCAGAAGCGACACCAAGCGCCTGTATTAACGCCTCACTCCAGGCGGTCACATCCTCAGGCATGGCGTAACAACCCGCCCCTGCCAATTGCTCGCGAAACACTGCCAAATCGCTGGCCAGCACCGGGACACCGGCCATTACAGCCTCTTGCAGGATCAAGCCAAGACCTTCCTCAAGTGACGGGATCGCGATCCAATCGAAAGCCCGAAAAAGCGTCGCTGCATCCTCCAGGTTCCCGGGCAATAGCACCTTGTCGCGTAACCCAAGCCGGTTGACCCGCGCCTCCAGCGCAGCCCTTGCCTGACCTTCCCCGATAATCACCAGGCGCAACTGCGGGCGCTGTATCAGCACCTTGGCAAAGGCTTCGATCAGGCATGCAAAGCCTTTTTTGCCAACCAGGCGCCCTACAGCCCCCACGACAGGTGTGTTGTCGACTGGCAATTGCAGCCGAGCACGCGCCTGCTCACGAGAAAGCAGCCGGGAACGAAAAGCCAATGGATCAAGTGCACTGCGCAACGTGACGACGGGGATCTGTAAATCGGCCTCAAGTGCGTTGGCCAGGGTTTGCGAAACCGCCGCAAGGGTCAGCTGTGAAGCAGGAAGCTGTGAAAGCAACTTGTGATCCGCTGCGGTGAACCGGGTCGCGCCATGAAAAAGTACTACGGCACGAAGTTGCGGCAGCTTCTTGAGAACCGGCAGCAGCACACGAGCCGTGCCTAAGCCGTCGAGCAACAGCACGCGTACGTCACTTTGATGCAGTGCGCGATAAAAGCGCGCCTGCATCCACAGGGTCAGCAGTTTCCAGAAACGCCTGCCCTTGAGTTGATTGGAGGGCAGATGCCACTCCCGAGTTTCACCGATTTCAGCGACACAGCCGCGCGCACTACCCTGCAACAGCCAGGTGTTGATCGGTGTTGCGGGTTCTACCTGAGCAAGTATCTGCAGATGAACCTTGTGGACAGAGGCATAGGCAGCCCCCCCGGACCACATGACATTAAGGATACTCATCGAGCAGAAGGCCCTTTTTCACATCGGCTGATGGCACATCTTCTTATAATTTCGAGCACTTTCAATGATTTGAAAACCMTGTCAAATGCCCAGATTCAGGCGTAACCGTTCAATCAGACTCAACGCTGCGCGAGGCCTCAAAGCCGGCTGGAGTTCTTCGACAATACGTTGGCCAATACGTGCGAAGCTGAATTGACTGACCGCCAGATCGCGTCCGTTTCGGGCAATGATCGAAGCCAACTCAGGATCGGCACGCAGCCTGGCGAGTTTTTCCTGCAGTTGCGGGATATCCCGATAGAGCACCACGTTGTGCATATCCTGCAGCCCCAGGGCCCGACTTTCCGCATCCCCCTGATCGAAGGCCAACAACACACAGCCACAGGCCATCGCTTCAAAGTTCTTGATCATGAATTCGCCCATACCAACGTCGGCACTGACGAAGAAGCGGATACGGTTGAGCGTGTCGCGATATTCGTCACCGGAATGGGTACGCGTCACTACCAAGGGTTCGACACCCGCCAACTCATCGAGCAGCGCTTTGCGACCGCTGTACGCCACACTATTGGTACTGCCGACGAAGGCCAGTTCGATATCGCGCTCACGCCCCTGATCCTGCAACAACGCCTGGTCATAGCCCTTGGGCACGAACACCGCGTCAACGCCTTCTTCACGTAAACGCTTGGCGACCACAAAACCGGAACTGATCACCCGGGCCCACGGCAGGCGGCGGTAATGTGCACTGAACTTGCCGGTGTACTTGCAGGGAATGTAGTTCTGGTAGGCATCGTGTTCGAGAATCACCAGATTGGGAATCGTGCGGATAAACCCGGCCTGTCGAATTTCCTGCTTGAACCGCAGGAAGAACACGATACGGTCATAGCGCGACACGTCCACTTCACGCCGAAAATAGCTACGCAGGTTGCGCTGTTCATCACTGCTCAACCAGCGCAGGTCGCATTCGCAATGAGCGGCCACACCTTCGTACAAACGGTCCAGAATGGCCCGCTGTTCTTTCTGCACCAGAAATAGAACCTTCATTGTCTTCCTTGCAGCATTGAACAGCCCGACAAAAACCTGAAATCACCCTTCTGCCCTGGCAGAAAGACTCCATGCGACAGCCATTTACAAACGCCAGAACAGCTCATGCCGACGCACAGCCTTGCGAAAAAATTCGTTCTCGCCGTAAGGCGAACCTGAACGCCCTGCCAGCAGACGCTGTAAACCGCGACGCATCCGACGCTTGAACGGCGCACGCGGCTGCAAGTCATGCATCATCCCCAGCGCCATGGCCTTGTCGCGCTGTTGCTCGATCGACAAGACCAGGCAATAGGGTTGTAGCACGTGTGCCGAATCGAACACCGGTGGCAACGCAATACCAGCCTCTGAATCACCCATTGGCCAGCGATCATTGTCGTGCAGATGGTTCGCGTAACCGAGCAGTGTAGTCGGCTGCCACTCAAGCCCCTTCAAGGCTTCCAGCACCGCATGCTGTGCACAGATGTGATCGGGATGCGGATCGAGCGATGGGTGCGGCAAAACGATCACTTCAGGGCGCGCCTTGAGCAGCAGTTCACGCAGATCGGCCAGCAGGTTATTCCAGGTCGGGGCACCATCGCGGTCACCCGGCAGCGCGAACGGATTGAGTTGGCGAAACAGTCGCGTGTCGTTCAGATCCGCCTCACGCGAGCCCACCGGTTGATCCGGCGCCGCCTGCATGGCTGGCAATTGCAGGCAGAAATACCCTAATTGCACACACTGTGATTCAGGCACGCCGGCCCAGCGCGGCACCGTAATGCTGTCCCAGGCGCGCAAGCGGCCTTTGACGCGCGACGCCTCGACGGCGTTCAGCCCCATCTGCCGATAGTGCCCGGCTTCAATTTCACCGGCAGTCAACGTGACGATCCAGGCCTCGTCGGCCTGGCTGTACAAACCGAAAGCGGCCAGCTCCGCATCGTCGGCGTGAGGCGCGATCACCATCACTCGTTGACGGCGGTAATCAGGTTGTTCGAACGACCAGAGCACGGGTTCGCCGAGCAATCGGCAGAAGCGCCCGCGCACACGCAAATCACCCTGCGACAGAACATGCGCCTGACCACTGAGATTAAGGTAACGCAGGCCGTCTACACCACGTTCGAAGGCTTGTCGGTCTGGATTATCACCACCCGACAACTCGACTGCAGGGTCGAAAAAACGTCCAAGCCAGGTGCTTTTTACCCTCAGTGCCAGTACCAGCGTGGTGTCGTCAGTCAGGATGACGCCGTCGTCCAGCAGCAGACGCGCGCCCTCCAGCCGGACCTTGGGCTGCTGCGTGTACGGTGGGAAGCTGTACTGGTAATCGTCCTTGGGTGAGTAAAACAAGTGGTCGGCAAACCACGCTTCATGGGCAACCCAGGCCAGGACCGCGAGTACCAGCGGCAGCCACCAGGTGACCAGCAGGCCAACGGCAATCAACAGCAGGACACCGATCAACAGACCGATGCGCTTGTTACGTCGATGACGCTTGAGCAGTTGCTGCTTGCGATTGAGTGGCAGGCTCATGGTCTGGCTCATACGGTGAACACCGGCACAGGGTTGCACCAGCGGTCCTTGTATTCACGATCAGCCCGCCCGAAGGAAAAGCGCAGCGGCTTGTCGATTGCTCGTGCGTGCTCCCAAGCGCTTTGGGTATTGAGAAAACTCAATACGCTGCCAGGGCTGAACTCGCGAGTCTCGGGGTCGACGCCACCGTTGATGTACTCGACGCTGATCCATTCTGGCGCTTCAACACGGTAGACCAGCTGAATCGCAATCGGCGCATCGTTGAGGAAAATCACCGAGCCGATCATCAGCTCGCGCAGCAATTCGAGCACCTCGCTCATGCGTGCCGCACCGGTCGCCGGAAACCCCCAGCGGCGCTGGAATAGATCACAATAAATAGCCGCCAGTTCCTGGCTGGAAAAGTCGCTGACCGGTCGTATCACGCCACCGGCCTCTTCCAGCAAACGCAGTTCACGGCGCTGGTTGTAGCGAAACTTCTTCGACAGCTCTTCAGGTGTGCGGGCCATGGCCAGTTGTTCGGCTTGCAGCTTGAGACCGGCAAAGCGACCTTCATTCAACGCCGACAAGTAGCGCCCGCGATGCCGCAACAGCGCTTGCGCGTCGGCCGCAGCCGGCAGGATGAACTCAGCGTTGCCGAGATCGAACAAACCCTTCTTGCCCTTACGCTTGAGCACGTCCTTGGACAATGCAAGGTCGCGGCCCCAGGTCGGGATCGCGGCTTTCAGTTCGCCGCCCTGCTCCCAGGCCAGGTAACGCACCGGGATATCGGCCAAC
>NZ_JBFTLU010000022.1:0-40271 GCF_056396605.1 Pseudomonas sp. 05T35 | reverse complement strand
CGCCAATACCGGCGGCCTGATCGCCAATCACCCAGGAGCCGATCAGCGTGTAGCTGTCGCCGAACTTCGGCAGCGGGGCGAACTCCTGAAGGATGAACGGCGCATCGGTGTACGGCCCGTCTTCCTTCACGACCAGGCCATCCGGGGTGTGCAGCTCGATGTTGGCGCCTTCGCGGGAGAAGAACGGCTTGCGCACCCAGCCTTTCGGCACCGGTTTGCCAGGCTCGGGATCCAGGTGGGTGGCAAGCAGGTTCGGGTGCCCTTTGTTGAGCTCCCACAGCAGGGGCAGGATGCCTTTGTTCGAGATGATCGATTTCCAGGCGGGCTCGAAAAACTGCGTGTCACACTGGGCGATGGCCTCACCAAACGGTTCGTGGAAAATGAATTCCCAGGCGTGCAGTTTGAACAGGTGAGGGATCCAGCGTTCTTCGAGATCGACGAAGCGTCCTTCGCTGTTGAGGCCGATATCTTCGATATCGATGTGGCGTGACTCGATCCCGACTTTTTCCGCGATCAGGCGCAAGTAGTCGGTGGTGCCTTTGTCTTCGACCGATTGTTTCATCGAGGCGAAGTAGAAAGGCTGTTTGATCTGCAGCTGCGCAAAGGCCTGATGCAGCTTGGTGTCGATGCTGTTGAACTGGTCGGCATGGCTGGGCAGCAAGCCGCGTTCGATGCATTGCTCCAGCCAGCCCCACTGGAACGCCGACGCCTCGTACAGGCTGGTGGGCGTGTCGTAGTTGAGTTCCAGCAATTTGGCGGGGCCGCTGCCGTTGTAGGAGAAGTCCAGGCGACCGTAAAGGTGCGGATGGCCTTCGCGCCATGAAGTGCGAATCATGTCGAAGAAGGGGGCAGGAATGCTCAGGCGCTCCAGCAGTTCTTCGCTCTGCACCACCCGGTCGACCAGGTCCATGCACATCTCATGGATCTCGGTAGTCGGGTCTTCGAGATCGTTCTCGATCTGCTTGAGCGTGAACTGGTAATACGCGCTCTCGTCCCAGTAGGGTTCGTCGTCGATGGTGTGAAACATGAAGCCGAGGTTTTCGGCGGTCTGCTTCCAGTCGTGACGTTCCTGGCAGAGGATTTTCTTCATGGCGCTCGCTCCTTAACTGCTCGATCGACCGAAACTGCTCGAGCCACCCCAGCCGCTGCGGGCGCTGGCCTGGCTACCAAAGCCGCCTCGGGAAGTGGACGATGCCACCGAGATTGGCTTGGAGCTGCTCGACTTGAACGTGGAGCTGCTGTAGCCGCTACCGTATTTCGCCTGCTCGGATTTGGTGAAGCTCGAGCCCGTGGCGATGCGCTGGCTGAGCGTCGACGATGAGTAATCGCCACGTGAGTCGCGGTAGCGGTAAACCGGTTCGGCGTTGTAGCTGCCCCGGTTGCTGTTCAACATGTTGCTGATCAGCATGCCGGCCAGAAGGCCGTTGACCATTCCTCCTGAACCGCCTGAGCTCGCCTCGGAGGCGGGCAGTTGTGCTTTGGCGGCGTCCAGCTGGGTCTGGGTGACTTCGCCATTGGCTGCCAGCTCGAAGCCGCCGAGTTTTGGAATGAACTTGCCGGTGGAGTCCTGTTGGCACCAGTCAGCGACAAAATCGGCGTCGCAATCGGCCTGGCTGTCATACAGCGGCGCAATGCGACGGTGTTCGGTGAGGGCGGTCATGTAGGCGTTGGAGCAGACACTCACCGGAAGCTTTTGATCCACGCACTGCTGCACGGATTGAAAGTTGAACTTCTGATTCACTGTGTAGGTTTTTTCTGTCGGCCCGCAGCCTGATATTGCGACGGCGACCGATGCCGCCAGGGACAGTTGAACGTACTTGCTTCGTTTCATCATTGCCTCCGTGGCGCGATCAGTTCTGCGAAGGGGTCATGCACGCAGCATTGAGCAGGCCAACGCTGATGGCGACGGCTGCGACGTAGATGGCGGCAGCGATTTCGCCATTACGGATGCGTTCGGAGGTGCCTTTAAGCACCAGGCTGGTCATCAGGAACGCCAACAGTTGCACCACTGCGGCAATCAGTGCCCACACGGCGAAGTCCAGCAGGTTGACTGAGTAGGCAATCACATTGCTCGCCGGAATCGCGAAGCCGATGATGGCGCCGGACAGGGCGATGGCGGCCGCGGTGTTGCCGGAGCGAATCAGTTCGAACTCTTTGTGCGGCGTGATGCGGGTGTAGACGAACTGGAAAATCGCGAACAGCAGGGCGGCACCGATGATGTACGAAACAAATCCCAGGACGGCGGCTTTGTTCAGTGAGACGGAGAGTGCTTCTAGCATGGGCTGTTCCTTTTTAAATTGTGGTGAGGTCGGTGGTGTACAGCGAGATACCCAGTGAGGTGCTCAAGCTGATGCTGCCTTCGGCGTCTTCTTCCACCGAGAACAGCAGGAATTCGCGGCGGTCGGTCAGGCCGGTCTCGCGGGCGTAGAGCATCGAGCGATGTTCCACGACGTAGGACTGATCCGGATTGCTGACCTGCTCAGTGAAGGCCACCAATTCGGTCTGCCCGGCCTCGGTACCCCATTCGCGCCTGTATTCGACGCCTTCATGGGTGTAGGTCGGCAGACCGATCAGGCTGTCCGGCCCTGCGAGCCTGCGCAGCTCGGATTCACTGTTGAGGGTGACGTAGCTTTGGTAATTGAACAGGATCACCGACTCGACCTGGCCGGCGACGGCGCCGGTGGTATGAACCTGCAGCCAGAAGTCTTCGTCGTCCATGTAGTAGCGCGAAAGCCAGGTCGACTGGCCGAGGTCGACAGTGCCAACGCTCCAGATCTGCTGGGTGCCGGGAATGACTACGCTGGTTTTTTCGTCGAGCAACAGCTTGAGAGTAGTGTCGAACACCAGCGCTTTGCCCTGGCCGAGCCCGAGGGGGCCGGCAACCAGTGCGCTGTCCTTGGGTGTCGGGGCCTCAAGGCCCATCAGCTGTTTAAACCATCCCATGGGTGATTTCCTTTAGGCGGGTGGAAGGGGTATTGATCGAAGGCTGTTGTGGGCCCTTGGCGCGATGGCCGATGAGGAGCGCCAACTCGCCCAGGCTGGCGCTGGCAACGCGTACGCGCAAGGCGATGGCAAGGCCGCCCCGTCCAGACGTGTGGAAGAGCGACGCTGCGTACATGCGTAAAAAGAGGAATGTCGACATTCGTCCCTGGCTCCCTGGGGTGACGCGTCCTTGACGAATAAACCCGCTGCGGACGTTTTTGGTGCCTGCGTGTTTACCGGGCTGCATTAGACCTGCTGCGCGGCCTGGAGAGAAGTAGCCGTGCTGCAATAAATCCGGCGAATGCGCCGCCAATATGCCCTTCAAATGAGCTGCCCTGGCGCGGAATAAAGCCGAGAATCAGGCTTGCGTAGAGGAGGGCGACAATGCCGGCAATCAGTACGTTGCTCCAACTGCGATGGAACCAGGCTCGTGCCAGAAGGTACGCCCAAAGGCCAAAGACCCAGGCGCTGGCACCCACATGAACGCCGTTGAAACCGAACAGCCAGACCAGCGAGCCACCGAGCAGAATGATGATTGCGCTGACGGCCGCAAAGCGTTTGAAGCCCTCGGCGATTACCAGGGTTCCCAGTACCAGGAATGGCACCAGGTTGGCGATCAAGTGCGCGAAGGATATGTGCAGAAACGGTGAGGTCACAATTCCGACGAGGCCGTGGGCGGTTCGGGGGACCAGGCCGAACATCGTCAGGCCGTAGCCTGTCAGCACGTTCAGCAGGTGGGTCGCGACCATCAGCATGGCCAGGCCTGCGATGATCTTGAAGCCGGTTACCCTGTCCATCCTTGTCCTCGAATCAACAAAAAGAAGGGCACGTCGGTGCCCTTGCTTTTGAGTGCTTGCGAAAGCCGGTTACTCGGCCGATTGTTTTTTCAGTCGGTCCAGAATCGAGTTCGCACTGCCTTGGTCTGGGGTGATGCCGGCTTCGCGCAGCTTGCGCTCCAGGTCGTTGCCGGTGGACGCGTCCGCCAGTTCGTCGCTCGCTTGCAACTCGGCAGCCCGCTGTTCCTGCTTGGCTTGCAGGCGATTCAAGGTGCCGACGGCGGTTTCCAGTTTGCCGTTGGCGCCGCCGCTGGCGATGGAGGCGCTGACCTGCGCTTTCTGCACGCTTTCGCGGGCCTTGGCCATGTCTACTTGCTGGCGCAGGCTCTTGATGCGGGCTTCGGCCTTGGTGATGTCCTTGCGCATTTTGTCGGCGTAGGCACCGAACTCGGTGGTTTGTTTCTGTTCGGCGTCGAGTTCGTTGGTCAAGGTCGAAATGGCTTCGGCCACTTCCAGGGCCAGGTCTTCACGGTTGGCCTGGAGCGCGGCCATGGCCTTGGATTCCAGGTCCTTGATCTTGGCGTTGTACTGCGCCACGCGCTCGGCCGAGAGTTTGTGCTTGGCCATGATGGTCACCAGTTCGCGCTTGGCGTTTGCCAGGGCGCTGTCGGCGTCGCGGATTTCCTGATCGAGGATGCGCAGGGCCTGTTGGTCGGCGATGGCTTCGCCGACTTCGCTGGCGCCGCCACGCAGTGCGGTGAACAACTTGCTCCAGATCGATTGGTTTTGCATGCGTCGGTACTCCCGAAAATTAGTTGAAGAAGCTTTCGAAGGCTTCGCTGGCGCGCTGAACGTTGTYGACGAGGGTTTTGATTTCGGTCACGACGTTGGTCAGGCTGGACTCGGAACTGAGCGCACCGAACATGTTGTAGACGGTTTGGCCGTTGGGCATGGATTCAATACCGATCGACGACAGCGGGAACATTTCCCGGCTGCGCAGCACGGCATCGTTGAAGCGCTGCACGTCCTTGATGGATTCGAGATCGACCAGCACCGTGTCGACGATGATTTGCTCGCCGACGACGGCGATGTAAATCGGCAGCCCGCCAAACTCGTTCATTTCAAGCTTGATGCTCTGCTCGGAGCCTTGAATCAACGTCAGGGTGATTTCATTGGATACCACCTCATCGAGGGCCTGCAGGGCGCTGAAGAGGCGATCGATGTTCCAGTTGTTACCTGCGCTCATGTAATCCTCCAACATGAATGAACCAGCCAGGATCGGCTGGCGTAGCTGTTTCTCCATTTGCTTGAGCAGGCTCCGGTTTTCGGGAAGCACCCAAGTTTCATGTTTCACATAGCCGGCGGCGCTAAGTCCTCCACGCATCTGCTTCATGTAGAAGCTCGACGGTTTTTTTGTAGAGGGTTTCGAGCGCTCTCCCTGGCTGCTCGCGGGTGGGGTATCTGAGGCTGCTGGAGAGCGACGTTTCATTGCAGTGGCTCCGCTTTGTTTTGTATCACGCGTGAGAACACTACAGATAAATTCAGGCACTCTCAACAACTCACGCGTGAGATTTTTAATCGACTGATTTTCATCACGAAAAAAGGCCCGTAGCGTGTCAGCGCTACGGGCCTTCGGGTCTTGTCGGGGGCAGATTCAGTGACTGGTCACCAGGAAGTCATCGGTGGACACCACCGATGCATAGGCAAATCCCAGGGCCGACATGAAGGCCGCATGTACCTGGGCCGCCGGAACCACAACACCGTTGAACTCCAGGTCACGGGTGGCGCAGGCGTCGTGGATCACCGTGACGCCGTAGCCAAGATCGGCCGCGGCACGTGCGGCGCCGTCGATGCACATGTGGCTCATGCTGCCGACGATCACCAGGTTCTCGATGCCATGGTGGTCGAGGATCGACTGTAGTTCGGTGTCACGGAACGCGTTGACGAAGTGTTTGAGCACCACCGGCTCATGGCTGCGGTTGAGGACTTTGGGGTGCAACTGCGCACCCTCCGAGCCCGGTGTGAAAAACGGCGCGGTGTCAGAGGTGAATTCGTGGCGGATATGCACCACGTGATCACCGGCGTCACGGAAGGCCCGGATCACCCGCGCGGCGTTGTCGGCAGCCGCGTCGGCGCCGACCAGCGGCCATTTGCCTTGAGGGAAGTAGTCATTCTGGATATCGACTACGATGAGCGCTTGCTTGGCCATGGGTGTTTCCTTGGAGGGGGTGGTGTGAAACGAAGTATTGGGTTTCACCGKTCGTTCGAGGATTGGCCACACCGACAATAGAAGGGGGAAAACTGACAATGGGCGTAGAGCGCGCAGTCGCCGAGTTGGGCGTGCTGATCTATCCCGGCGCGCAGATGGCGGCGGTGCATGGTTTGACGGATTTGTTCGGTGTCGCGAATCGCATTGCCGCCGAGCATCAGAGCGTGCAACTGCCATTTTTGCGAGTCAGCCACTGGCAGGCGGATGCCGAGCATGCGCCCCAACGCATTTACGACAGTCATCCCGCTGCTGACGGCGCACTGATAGCGCTGTTGATCCCGCCCTCGATTGGCGGCTTTTCCGAAGGTCAGGCATCGCCTGCGCTTATTCAGTGGATTCGCCAGCAACACGCGGCCGGCGCGACCCTTGGCGGGGTGTGCGTGGGGTCTATTCTGTTGGCCGAAAGCGGTCTGCTCGACGGTCGCCGGGCCACCACTCACTGGACCTCGGCGAAAAAATTCGCCGAGCGTTACCCGAAGGTCACGCTCAACGCCGACAAACCCATCGTCGACGACGGCGACCTGATCACCACTGGCGGATTAATGGCCTGGTCGGAGCTGGGCTTGCGGCTGGTCAATCGTCTGATGGGGCCGAGCATCGCCACCAGCACTGCGCGTTTTCTGGTGATCGAACACAGCGACAGTGCGAGCGAATGCGGGAGCAACTTCGCACCGATTCTGAGCCATGGCGATGCAGCGATTCTCAAGGTTCAGCACTGGTTGCAAGCCAACGGTGCGGTGGAGGTGTCGCTGAGCGCGATGTCGCAGCAGGCAGGGCTGGAAGAGCGGACGTTCCTGCGGCGCTTTCGAGCCGCGACCGGTTTGAAACMGACCGAATACTGCCAGCACCTGCGAGTCGGCAAGGCCCGGGAAATGCTCGAGTTCACCAATGGCACCATCGACCATATCGCCTGGAACGTCGGCTACTCGGACCCGAGTGCGTTTCGCGCTACGTTCAAGAAAATCACCGGCCTGGCACCGAGCGATTATCGCGCACGATTCGGGGTGACGGCCCCCGCACGGCAATAAGCAACACGTTCCCGTAGCAGCTGCCGAGCCCGCGAGGCTGCGTTCGGCTGCGTAGCAGTCGTAAACACTAAGTGCACAATTTAACTGAAAGACCGCATAGCCTGATTTCACGACTGCTACGCAGCCTCGCGGGCTCGGCAGCTGCTACGTGAAGCATGCAGAAACGCAGCCCGAAGGCTGCGTTGGTTTGAAGGATCAATGCCCGGCGACAATCTGTGCCGAACCCTGCACCGGCTCGGCATACACCGGGCCGAGGCGATCAAGTCGACCGCTCCAGGCGGTCAGCGCCAACGCGACCAGCACCACCAGGCCACCGATCCACGCGGTATGGATCAAGCCCATGTGGGCGACGATCAACCCGCCACCCCAGGCGCCGCCAGCGATGCCGAGGTTGAAGGCGGCGATGTTCAGACCCGAAGCGACGTCCACCGCGTTCGGCGTGTGATGCTCGGCCTGACGCACCACRTACACTTGCAGGCCGGGCACGTTGCCGAACGCCACGGCGCCCCAGACCAGTACGGTGGCCAGTGCCAGCCAAGGATTACCGGCGGTGAAGGTCAGTACGAACAGCACCGCGGCGAGCAGGGCGAAGATCAGTTTCAGCGCGCTGATCGGGCCGCGTTTATCGGCCAGTTTGCCGCCCCAGATGTTGCCGATGGCCACCGAGATGCCGTAGACCAGCAGCACCAGGCTGACGGTGCTGGCACTGAAGCCGGAAATATCCTGAAGAATCGGTGCCAGGAACGTGAAGGCGATAAACGAACCGCCGTAACCGACTGCCGTCATGGCGTACACCAGCAGCAAACGCGGTTGTTTCAGTACCTGCAATTGCTGCAACAACGACGCGGGTTTGCTGTGGGCGATGTTTTTTGGCACGTAGATCAGGCTGCCGATGAACGCAATCACACCCAGCGCCGACACGGCGAGGAAGGTTTCGCGCCAGCCGAAATGTTGACCGATAAAGGTCCCCAGCGGTACGCCGGTCACCAGGGCCACGGTCAGGCCGGTGAACATGATGGCAATCGCGCTGGCGGCTTTTTCTTTCGGCACCAGGCTGGTGGCGATGGTCGAGCCAATCGAGAAGAACACCCCGTGGGCCAGACCGGTGACGATTCGCGCAATGACCAGCGATTCGTAACTCGGGGCTTTCCAGGCCAGCAGGTTGCCGAGGGTGAACAGCACCATCAGCGACAGCAGCAACAATTTGCGTGGGACTTTGCCCGTCAGGGCGGTGAGCACGGGCGCGCCAATGGCGACACCCAGCGCGTAAAGGCTGACCAACAGGCCGGCCGACGGCAGACTGACGCCAAGGTCGGCACCGATGGTGGGTAACAGGCCAACGATGACGAACTCGGTCGTCCCGATGGCAAAAGCGCTAAGGGTCAGCGCGAGCAAGGCAATGGGCATGGCTGCAACTCCGGTGGTTTGATTCAGGAGCGCAGTGTCGGGGTTGGGTTCTTGCGGAAAAATAGCGAGACGGGCATTTGATATTTGACCTTCAAGCAAAGATCAAAGTCGCGTAACCGAAAACCGCTTACAGGGTTCTGTATTGAGTCAGTTTTTTGTGCAGCTCAGCGGTATTGGGTTGATCCAGTTCCAGCCAGTAATGCTGCGTACCGGCGATTTCGGCGGCGGCCGGCAAACCATCGCGGTACACCAACCGGTTGCTGGCGAGGGCGGGGACTTTGTGCCCCGGCAGCAGAGTGCCGGCGAGGTTCAGCGGGTCGACGCCGCAAACACTGATCAGGCTGCCGTCATGCGGGCGGCGGCGTACTTCGCGCAGCAGCGGGATCGCTTCGGGCAAGGCGAATTGTTCGCCCGCCAGACCGCTGACAAAACGTCCGCCGCGAATCTCACCACGCGCCTCCAGCCGATGAAAAGTGCGCAGCAATTCGCGCCAGCTCGGCAGCCACTCGGCTTCGCGTTCGAGCAAGCGCCAGAACACCACGCCGTAACGCCTGAGCAAGGTCAGGGCGATGTGTTCGAGGGTTTCGCTCGGGGTGCCACGGTTATCCACAACCGGCGGCGTCGATTGACGGCGCAACAAGGCCCAGCGCCCGGCATCGTCCATTCCGCCGACAAACGCCCCGCGTCCCCGTCGGCTGCTGCGCGCCTGGCGTTTGCTGGCGGGTGTAATCAACGCGCGCAGCCCGGCGAAGCTGTCGGCGTTGACCAGCCCGGCACCGACCAGTTCCTGCAAGGCGATCTCCAGCTCACTGCGCAGCAGATGGGCTTCGTGCAGCAGCTCATCGAAAAACAACGCGCCATGTTGGCTCAGCGCTTGATGGACTTTCTGGGTTTTGGGCGACAGTTCGCTGACCTCCGGTGGCTCGGTCAGGCTGCTCCAGAGCGGGACCTGCGCCCGTGGCAACAAGACAATCGGCGTGCTGCGCAGCGCTGCGCTGGTGGCTTTGTTGCGCACCGTCAGCCGGGTCCAGACCAGTTTGCCGCTGCGGCACTTGAGTCGTCGAAAGCCCCAACGGTTGAGCAATCGCATGAATCGGCAGTGGACCAAATGCACTGAGGCGAGCGCGGATCAGTTCAACCAGWGCTTCATCGGCGTCCCAGGTCTCGTCGAAACCTGGCAAGGCTTGCAGCGGCGGTGACAAAGCGGCGTGTGGGTAGATCGCTTGCAGGCAGGTCAGGCGCTCCAGTGCCAGCCATATCGCTTGATCCGCGTTGATCTGAAAACGGCTGGCGCGCCCTCCATTCGTCAGGGTTTGCAGCCAGTGCGGCCACTGCGGATTGGCCAGTGCTTCGGCGTCGCTGATCGCGGCCAGGCTCATCAGCGCTTCATGCATTTCATCGGCGCTGGTGGGCTGCGGCCAGGCCTCATCGCGCACCGATTGAATGGCCTCGGCATCCAGCGCACCGAGGTCATCGGTCGATTGCGGATCGCTCCAGCGGCGGTTGAGCACCGCTTGAGTACGGCGTTCTTCCAGTGGCGCATCGTCGAGAAAGGTGTAGGGCCGGGCGCTGAGAATTTCCGCCGCCAGCGGCGAGGGCGCGGGCAAGTCGCGGCTGATCAAGCGCACTTCACCGCGCTCCATACGCCGCAACAGCGCCAGCCAGCCATCGCAGTCCATGGCTTCGTGCAGGCAATCGTCGAGGGTTTGCTCGACCAGCGGGTGATCAGGAATTTCGCGCTCGCCGACGAGGTTTTCCAGGCAGGCGATCTGGTCGGGAAACACGCTGGCGATCAGGTCTTCGCTTTTCATCCGCTGGATCTGCGGCGGTACTTTGCGTCCGCCGCTGTACCGCGGCAACGCGAGGGCGACGCCGGCGTTCCAGCGCCAGCGCACACCGAATAGCGGCGCGTCGAGCACGGCTTGAATCAGGATCTGTTCGGCGCTGTTGCTGTGCAGATAACGCCAGACCTCATCCAGCTCGAAACTGTGGCTGGTGGACAGCGACAAGACGATGGCGTCTTCGCTGGCGGCGGCCTGCAATTCGAAGTTGAAGGTGCGGCAAAAACGCTTGCGCAAAGCCAGGCCCCAGGCACGGTTAATGCGGCTGCCGAACAGCGAGTGAATGATCAACTGAGTACCGCCGGACTCGTCGAAAAAGCGCTCCATTAGCAGCGTGTCCTGAGACGGCAGGGCGCCGAGCGTCAGTCGGGCGCGGGCGAGGTAGTCCACCAGTTGTTCGGCGCTGGCGAGGTTCAGGCCGAGGGTCTCGGTCAGCCAGTCGATGCTCGGCTGTAGATCACCGGGCGTGGCGCTCAGCAGCTCATCGAGGTGCGCGTGCAGACGCGCCACGGCGAGCGACAATTCGGCACTGCGTCCCGGCGCTTCACCAAGCCAGAAGGGGATGGTCGGCGGCTGACCCTGGGCGTCCTCGACGCGGATCTTGCCGGTTTCGACCCGCAAGATCCGGTACGAGGTGTTGCCCAACTGAAAGACGTCGCCAGCGATGCTTTCCACCGCGAAGTCTTCGTTGACGCTGCCGATGTTCAGCCCTTGTGGCTCCAGCAGCACGCTGTAATCGGCGTTGTCGGGAATCGTCCCGCCACTGGTCACCGCCGTCAGTTTGGCGCCGCGCCGGCCACGCAATGTGCGAGTCACTGCGTCGCGGTGCAGGTAGGCGCTGCGGATTCCCTGGCGGCCGTTATAGCCTTCGGCGAGCATCTGCAGCAGCGCTTGATAGTGCGTTTCGTCGAGTTCGGTATAGGGCGATGCGCGACGTACCATTTCGAGCAGGGCCTGCTCCTGCCATTCCTGACAACTGACCTCGGCGACGATCTGCTGCGCCAGTACGTCCAGCGGCGCGTGGGGGATCAGCAGGGTGTCGAGTTCGCCCCGGCGCACGCAGTCGAGCAGGGCGGCGCATTCGATCAGGTCGTCGCGGGTGGTGGCGAACAGACGGCCCTTGGGCGTGCCGCCGACCTGGTGCCCGGAGCGTCCGACCCGTTGCAGAAACCCGGCGATCGAACGCGGCGAGGCGATCTGGCAGACCAGGTCGACGTCGCCGATGTCGATGCCCAGTTCCAGCGAGGCGGTGGCGATCAGCACTTGCAGGTCGCCACGCTTGAGCCGCTGTTCGGCATCGAGGCGAAACTCCTTGGCCAGGCTGCCGTGGTGGGCGGCGACGGCGTCTTTGCCCAAGCGCTCGCTAAGATGCCGGCTCAAACGCTCGGCCAAGCGTCGGGTGTTGACGAAAATCAGCGTAGTCCGGTGCTCGCGTGCAAGCTCGGCGATCCGGTCGTAGACCAGTTCCCAGACATCGTTGGCCATCACCGCCGACAGCGGCACCGGCGGCACTTCGATGCCCAGGTCCCGTCGGCGGGCGTGGCCGATATCGATGATCTCGCAGGGGCGGTCGGTGCCCACCAGAAAGCGCGAAACCGCTTCGATGGGTTTTTGCGTGGCAGACAGGCCGATGCGCATCAGCGGTTCCAGACACAAAGCCTGCAAGCGCTCCAGGCTCAGGGCCAGGTGGCTGCCGCGCTTGCTGCCGGCGATGGCGTGGATTTCGTCGACGATCACTGTGCGGGTGCTGGCGAGCATGCGCCGGCCGGAGTCGGAGCCAAGCAGCACGTACAGCGACTCCGGGGTGGTGACCAGAATGTGCGGCGCGCTTTTGCGCATCGCCGAGCGGTCCTTTTGCGGAGTGTCGCCAGTGCGTACGGCGGTGTTGATCTGAAGTTCGGGGAAGCCCAGTTGTCGCAGTTGCTCGGTGATACCGGTCAGCGGGTTTTGCAGGTTGATCTGAATGTCGTTGGACAGCGCCTTGAGGGGCGAGACGTAAACCACCAGGGTTTCGTCGGGCAACTCGCCACCCTGAGCCAGTCCTTGATGGACCAGATCGTCAATGACCGCGAGAAACGCCGTAAGGGTTTTGCCGGAGCCGGTAGGCGCGGCGACCAGCGTCGAACGACGCTGGCGAATCAACGGCCACGCGCCGGCTTGCGCGGCGGTGACCGCCGGGAAGGTGCTGTTGAACCAGGCGCTGACGGCAGGGTGGAAGCCTGCCAGGGCGCTGTCGGCTGATACGGGGAGGTTCATGGGCTAATTTATGCGGCTGGGTGGCTGAAGATGCAAGTACCGCTTGAGAGCTCCTGCGATCCTCGGTGCCCCATCGCGAGCAGGCTCGCTCCCACAGGGGGGGTGTGTAGATCACAATATCCCGGCCCACCGCAGAGCCCATGTGGGAGCGAGCCTGCTCGCGATGGGGCCAGTAGCAGCACCCTGTGTCCAAGGTATCTACACTTTACGAGTGACGGTTGCGCTTTAAACCCGCAAAATGCAACGATTCTGGCAATTCTCAGCGGCAAAGCCTGCGGGCTGTGCCGATCAAATCATCGTTCCAAACAGACTGGGCCTGCTGACTCTATGCGAATGCGCCTTATGTTACTGGGTGGCGGAAATGCCCTTGGGCAGGCGCTGATTCGCCTCGGTGCAGAGGAAGACATCGGTTTCCTCGCCCCCCGTCCACCGCAAGACGGCTGGGACGCCGCAAGCCTGACGCAGCTGCTCGACGACACTCGTCCCGATGCGCTGATCAATCTCGCCTATTACTTCGACTGGTTTCAGGCGGAGAGCGTGGCCGAGGCGCGTTTGGCTGCACAAGAGCGGGCGGTCGAGCGGCTGGCCGAACTGTGCCAGCATCACAATATTGTCCTGGTGCAGCCTTCCAGCTATCGGGTATTCGATGGCTCCCGGGCGACGGCCTACAGCGAAAAAGACGAACCGGTGCCGCTGGGGCTGCGTGGTCAGGCCTTGTGGCGTATCGAGCAAAGTGTGCGCGCGACCTGCCCGCAACACGTGATGCTGCGTTTTGGCTGGTTGCTCGATGACAGCGTCGACGGCACCCTGGGGCGTTTCCTCGCGCGTGCCGAGTTACCTGGAGAGCTGCTGATGGCCGATGACCGGCGTGGCAACCCGACACCGGTGGACGATGCTGCGCGGGTGATCATTTCGGTGCTCAAGCAACTCGATTGCGCAGCGCCACTATGGGGCACTTACCACTACGCCGGGCATGAGGCGACCACGCCGCTGGCGCTGGGGCAGGCGATCCTCGCCGAAGCGCGCAATCTGCACCCGCTGGCCATTGAAGCACCGACCGCGCAGGCCCACGCCGCACGGCCGGATGCCGCCGAAGAACCGCAGCACGCGGTACTCGCCTGCAAGAAAATTCTGCACACCTTCGGGATCAAGCCGCGCGCCTGGCGCGCTGCGCTCCCAAGCTTACTGGATAGGTTTTATCGTCATGGCTGATGGCCCTGTTTTGATCACCGGCGGTGCCGGCTTCATTGGTTCGCACCTTGCTGACGCCTTGCTCGCCAAAGGGTATTCGGTGCGCATCCTCGACGACCTGTCCACCGGTAAACGCAGCAACCTGCCGCTGGACAATCCACGGGTCGAACTGATCGAAGGTGACGTCGCCGATGCTGCGCTGGTGGCAAGGGTGATGATCGGTTGCAGCGCCGTGGCGCATTTGGCCGCCGTGGCGTCGGTCCAGGCATCGGTGGATGATCCGGTGCGCACTCACCAGAGCAATTTCATCGGCACCTTGAACGTCTGCGAAGCGATGCGTCAGGCCGGTGTCAAGCGCGTGCTGTTCGCCTCAAGCGCAGCGGTCTACGGCAATAACGGTGAAGGCGAGTCGATCGACGAAGAGACCGCCAAGGCCCCGCTCACGCCGTATGCCTCAGACAAGCTGGCCGGCGAGTACTACCTCGACTTCTACCGTCGTCAGCACGGTCTGGAACCGGCGATTTTCCGTTTCTTCAACATCTTCGGTCCGCGGCAGGATCCGTCATCGCCGTACTCCGGGGTGATCAGCATTTTCAGCGAGCGGGCGCAGAAAGGCCTGCCAATCACCGTGTTCGGTGACGGCGAGCAGACCCGCGACTTTGTCTATGTCGAAGACCTGGTCGACCTGCTGGTGCAGGCCATCGAAATGCCGACGCTTGAAGTGGGCGCGGTGAATGTCGGCTGGAATCAGGCGACGACCCTCAAGCAAATGCTCCAGGCCTTGGAGGAAGTGGTGGGGCAGTTGCCGCCAATCACCTACGGCCCGGCACGCTCCGGCGACATCCGCCATTCGCGGGCGAACAACCAGCGTCTGTTGCAGCGCTTCACCTTCCCTGAGCAGACGCCAATGAGCGTCGGGCTGGCGCGGTTACTGGGGCGCTAAGCTTTTCGCAGTCATGAAAACCTAGCTAAACCCATGTGGGAGCGAGCCTGCTCGCGATAGCTGAGTGACATTCAACATCGATGTTGACTGACAAACCGCCATCGCGAGCAGGCTCGCTCCCACAGGTTCTGGTATTGGCCTCAAGAGGGCCTTGCGCGTGAACCCGGATTTAGAACTTGTAACCCAGACCCACCATGTAGATCCACGGGTCCACGTCGATGTTGACCTTGGCGCGGGTGCCGGGGGCGACTGCGTTGTTGTCCACGTAGCCGGTGGTGTCGATGTCGATGTAGCGCACTTGGCCGTTGAGCATGATGTGGTCGGTCAGCATGTAATCGGCACCGACCTGCCATGCGAGGCCCCAGGAGTTTTTCGTCTTGAAGTTGCTGAAGCCGTTGGCTTGCGCTTCGTTACTGAGCTTTTCGTCGTAGATCCAGGTGTAGTTGATACCGGCGCCCACATACGGCTGGAATGCAGACTTGTTGTTGAGCGGGTAGTAAACCACGCTCAGGGTCGGCGGCAGGTGTTTGAGGGTGCCGAGCTTACCGTTGGCCGCGCCCAGGGAGGTGCCTTTGAGGTTCACGTCATGCTGGAACGGCGAGGCGGCGAGCAGCTCGATGCCGATATCGGGGGTGAGCATGTATGCGAAGTTCAGGCCCAGCTGCGTGCTGCTGTCCATGGTCGCCTTGCGACCCAGATCGGCACCCGCCAAAGGACCGCGATCAACCTTGACGCTGGAACTGCCGGCTGTCGGGTTGACGGTGATTGCACCGGCCCGAACGATGATGTCACCGGCTTCATGGGCTTGGGCGAGGGGGGTTGCAAGCRCGAATGCAATGAGGGACGCGCTGAGCAATGACTTGTGCATGAGGGCTCCAAAGGAAGATTCAAATTCTGTATCTCCAATGGTACGAAGCGTCAGGAACGGGGTTTTTGACTCAGCTCAATGAAAGGGTGATGGGGTTTGAATCGGGGGGAATCCTTTGCTATAGCGGTGCCGCCATCGCGAGCAGGCTCGCTCCCACAGGTTCAGCGGTGCCTTTGTGGGAGCGAGCTTGCTCGCGATGACTATCTTCAGGCGACGAATAACTAGCGGTTTCACTCCGGCAATTCGTACACGTAGATCTTGTCCGCATCCATCTGATACCCGGCATCCGCCAATTCGCTGGTCGACGCTTTGACCTGCATTGCACCTTCAATCCAGTACGGCTGATAGAGCTCGTCGAGCTTCACCCCACCCTTGCTTTTGACGTGGACAATCTGGTTCGACGGCGGAGGCGGTACGTGGATGCACGCGCCGAAATACGGCACCAGCAGAAAATCGGTGGTGCGACCTTCCTCGCTGACTTCCAGCGGCACGATGTAACCCGGCAGGCGAATATTCTTGCCGTCGAGGCTTTTTACCACCGGCGCATTAGGCATCTCTTGCTTGGCTGCCGGCGCGGACTCGGCGGACAACGCGCTGCTCATCTGCGACAGGTCGTGCAGCGGTTTCATGTTCGGCACTTCTGCCGGCGCGTCGGGCGGGATCATTTCCGCCCAGGTCAGGTCTTTCGGTGCGGCCGCCCACAGGGGCAGGGCGACCAGCATCAACAGCGCAGGCAGAGCGCGGAGCATTTTCAGTGTCCTCATAAACGGATCGACAGACCATCGGCCAACGATTGGCGATAGGCGCGCCAGGCCGGCACGCTGCCCATCAGCAGCGCGGCGATCAGGATGCCACCGAGCAGCGTCCATTCATACTCGCTTGGCCAGGCCAGTGGCAGGTACAAGCCGTAGGTCGATTGCACGTAGCCTTGGGCGGCGGCGATGCATACATACAGCAGCGCCAGGCCCGCAACCACTCCAGACAGCGCCAATGCAAAGGCTTCCAGCACCAGCAGCGTTGCAATGTGCCATGGCCGGGCGCCGACCGAACGCAGGATCGCCATCTCGCGGCGACGTTCGTTGAGGCTGGTGAGAATCGCCGTGAGCATGCCGATCAACCCGGTCAGCACCACAAACAGCGACACCACGAACAGCGCTTTTTCAGCGGTGCCCATCAGGCTCCAGAGTTCCTGCAAGGCGACGCCCGGGAGGATCGCCAGCATCGGCTCGCCACGGAACTCATTGATTTCGCGTTGTACGGCGAAGGTCGAAATCTTGTTGTTGAGGCCGAGCATGAACGCGGTGATGGCTTGCGGCGTGAGGTCCATGTTGCGCGCCTGGTCGGCGCTGATCCGACCGCTGCCCTGGGCCGGCACACCGTTGTGCCAATCGATGTGAATCGCCTCCATGCCGCCGAGGCTGATGTGCAACGTGCGGTCGACCGGGGTGCCGGTGCGTTTCAGGATGCCGACCACGGTGAACGGCTTGTCGTCATGCTTGACCAGACTGATCACCGCCACGCCGTGAGCCAGCACCAGTTTGTCGCCGAGCTTGTAATGCAGCGCATCGGCCACTTCGGCACCCAGCACCACTTCGAACGGATCCGTGGCAAACGCCCGGCCGCTGGCCAGTTGCAGGTTTTGCTGATGGCCGTACTGGTAATGCTGGAAGTAGGCGTCGGTGGTGCCCATCACTCGATAACCGCGATGCGAGTCACCGAGGGAAATCGGGATCGCCCACTTCACTTTCGGGTTGTTGGCGAAATGCTCGAAGCTGTCCCAACGAATGTTGTTGGTGGCGTTGCCAATGCGAAACACCGAGTACAGCAACAGGTTCACCGAGCCTGAGCGCGCGCCGACAATCAGGTCGGTGCCGCTGATGGTGCTGGCGAAACTGTTCTTGGCTTCGGTGCGTACCCGTTCCACCGCCAGCAGCAGGCAGACCGACAGGGCGATGGCGAATGCGGTGAGGATCGCGGTGAAGCGGCGGTTAGCCAGGCTGGCCATGGCTAGACGAAACAAATACATTTCAGACCTCGAGCGGCGTGGCGGCGCGATTGAGTTCGGCCAGCGACAGGTGACGATCGAACAGCGGCGCCAGGCTCTGGTCGTGACTGACGAACAGCAGGCTGGAACCGGCTTCACGGCACTCGGCGAACAGCAAACGGATAAATGCCTCGCGGGCGTCGTAATCCAGCGCCGAGGTCGGTTCGTCGGCGATCACCAGTTCCGGCTGCCCGATCAGCGCACGGGCAGCGGCGACCCGCTGTTGTTGGCCGATGGACAGTGAATCGGCACGGCGGCCGAGTATGTTTTCATCCTTGAGCCCCAGGTGCGCGAGTAAGGTCGCCGCCGCCTGATCAATGCTGCCGTGGCGCTGAATCGCGCGGCTGGCGCGCAGTTTGGAGAAGTGACACGGCAGCTCGACGTTCTCGCGCACCGAGAGAAACGGCAGCAGGTTGAACTGCTGGAAGATATAGCCCGTGTGGTCGACCCGAAAGTGGTCGCGGGCCCCGGCCGACAGCTCGGTCAGCTCCTGGCCAAGCAGGCGAATGCTCCCGCGATTGGGTTTCTGCACACCACCGAGCAGGCCGAGCAGGGTGGTCTTGCCACTGCCGCTGGGACCTTTGAGAAACAGCGTTTCACCGGGCTCCAGKCGAAACGCCGGGATATCCAGTAAAGGCGGGTGACCGGGCCAGTTGAAGCCCAGGTCTGACAGTTCGATGAGTGCTTGGGTCATAGCGCCGATTTCATGAGTGTTGATCACCTGTGGGAGCGAGCCTGCTCGCGATAGCGGTCTTACAGTCGCATCAATGTTGAGTGTGCGGGCCTCATCGCGAGCAGGCTCGCTCCCACAGGGGGGATGTGCGGTGAATCAGAATTTCAGGGCAGCAGCTTTGGAGGTCACTTCAACCCCTTGCTGGCCGCTTGGGCTGATGAGTTGTACCTGAATTTTCTGTGTCGCGGGGAAGGTCGTGAACACTTGCGACAAGTCCAGAGTCTTCAGCGCACCCGGGGTGGCGCAGGTGAATTGGTAGTGCGCGTGGATTTCGCTGTGATCGTGATGATGTTCTTCGGCCGCCAGGCCTTTACCGTCGGTCGCGTGGTCGTCATCGTCGTCATGATCATCGGCATCCGGTTTGTCACCGAACAGCGGGCTGTTCAGTTCTTGCTGGCTGACCACGCAGTTGGCGGCTTTTGGCAGGCTGAACAGCACCAGCGGTTTCTCCAGTTGCGCACGGGCGGCGGCGACTTTGGCCTTGTCTGCATCAGTGCTGGCAACGTGTTCAAAACCCACCAGGTTCATCGCCGGGCTTTCCAGCTCCAGTTCCAGCGTCTGACCGTCCAGTGCCGCGTTCAAGCGCCCGACGCCATGTTCGTGGGCACCCAGGCTGCCGTGTTCATGCTCGTGATCATGAACTTCAGCGGCTTGAGCGATAGCCAGCGGCAACAGGGCAAACGGCAAAGCGAGTAACAGACGGCGCATGGACTCTCTCCGGGAAGGAAGATGAAAATTTTGTTATGTAATCTTATAACAATGGTGGCGAGAGTTTGACTGTCTGCTTGGCGTTGCGCAAGACGCATGGGAGCATGTTCGTCATAAACCTGAGGAAACCCCAATGTTGCGCATTCGTGGAAGTATCGGCGATTGGCCGGTGGATTTGACCCTGGAACTGGATGATGGAGATTGGGCGCGGCTTGGCGCGCAGTTGCAGGTAAGCAAGTCAGAAAGCGCAGCAGTGGTGACCGATTCGGTGGTCAAACCGGTCAATCAGGATGAGGTGCTGTGGCAGCTTGCCAAGGATCTGCTGCGCACGTCCGGGCAATTGACGGGGCCGGATCTGCTGGAGCAACTGGAGGGTTTGACCGGCAACACTGTCGCAGGCAAACGTCTGCTGGTGCGCTTGCGCCATAGCCCGGAGGTCAAGGTAGTGAGCGGCGGGGATACGCCGCTCTATAGCTGGATCGAGCAGGTCTAGTAGAGTGCTGCAAACAGCTTGCGGCGGTAAACGGTCACCAGCGGGTGATCGTTGCCCAGCAGTTCGAACACTTGCAGCAGGGTCTTGTGCGGCAACCCTTCGCTGTAGCTGCGATTGCGGATGAACAGCTTGAGCAGGGAGTCCAGTGCCGGCTCGTATTGTTGACGGGCCAGTTGCTGGACCGCCAGTTGGTAGACGGCTTCATCGTCCTGCGGGTTTTGCGCCAGACGGGATTTCAGGTCGGCGACATCCGGCAAGTCAGCGGCCTGGCCGAGAAACTTGATTTGCGCCTTGGCGCCGGCCAGTGCCGCTTTGTGTTCATCACTTTTCACCGCGTCGAGCACGGCCTGGGCTTCACCCAATTCGCCGCGTTCGGTCAGGCAACGCGCGTAAAGGATCAGCGCGCGGGCGTTGGTATTGTCCTCACCCAGCAGCACTTTCAGTGTGGCCTCGGCATCCGCGAAACGACCTTCGTCGAACAGCGCCTGAGCCTGTTCGATCGGGTCGGCAGCGGCCGGTGGTGGCATTTTCACGTGTGGCTCAAGCAGTGCGCGGACAGCGGACTCGGGCTGTGCGCCGGCAAAGCCGTCCACCGGTTGACCATCCTTGAACAGCACTACCGTCGGCAGGCTGCGAATGCCGAAGCGCGAAACGATGTCCGGCTCGACGTCGCAGTTGACCTTGGCCAGCAGCAACTCGCCCTGATAGCTCTCGGCGATGGATTGCAGCATCGGCATCAGCGCCTTGCACGGTGCACACCATTCAGCCCAGAAATCCACCAGCACCGGCTTGTGGAACGAGTTCTCGATCACCGACTGGTCGAAATCGGCAGTAGTGGCGTCGAAGATATACGGCGTGTCTTGACTCATGGGGCATCTCGAAGAAACGTGAATGGGGGAACTATAAGGCTTGGCGGGGGCGGCAGTAAGTCCTCAGGTGTCTGATAAACCGCCATCGCGAGCAGGCTCGCTCCCACAGGGACCAATGCCTGCCACAAAATCTGTGCTCGACACAAAACCAATGTGGGAGCGAGCCTGCTCGCGATGCTTTTAGCTAGCCGCGCTGCGCGTKGTACAGGCTCACATGCCGAAACTCTTCCGGTTCGGCCAGGTCCGGCAAGGTCATCGCCTCAAGCATTTCCAGCCGTTGATACAACGGATGACGGAAATCCCGTACCCGCGAATCTGCTACCAACGCCTCGCGGCCACGGCTGAGAAACTCATCGAGCAACGGCAGGTTGGCCCGGTCGTACAACACGTCGGCCACCAGAATCAGATCAAAACGATCGGCCTCGGCAAAAAAGTCTGTCGAGTAGCTGAGCGTGACGTCATTGAGTTCGGCATTCGCCCGGCAGGCTGCAATCGCCAGTGGATCAAGATCACAGGCCACCACTTCCAGCGCCCCGGCCTTGACCGCTGCAATCCCCGCCACCCCGGAGCCGGCGCCGAAATCCAGCACGCGCTTGCCGGCAACCCATTGCGGATGTTCCGCCAGGTAACGGGCCATCGCCAGGCCGCTGGCCCAGCAAAAACTCCAGTACGGCGGCTCGTGGAGAATGCGCCGGGTTTCTTCCGGGCTGAAGGCGCGGTCCATGTTGTCGCCGTCGATCAGCCAGAGTTTCAGCGTGGTCTCAGGCAGCGGACACGGGACCAGCTGTGCATCGCCGAGCAGTTCACTTAACGCCTGTTGCAGGTCGAGCGGCGCATTCATGGCGCTTTGAGGAACTGCAATTGGCCCAGGGCCTGGGTCTTCGGCTCAAAGATGCGTTGCGCCGGCAGATGCAAAATCAACTGTCCGGACTGGCTGGCACGACCCCGCAGTTCGACGCGTGCACCGACCGGGAACGAGTCGGGATTGAATCGCAGACGGAACGGCAGAACCTTGTTGTTGCCGATCAGGTTGGCGCTGGCGAGCAATTGCTGCGGCCGGGAGCGCTCGTCGATCACTAGCAGCGCCAGTTCAACCTCGGCGCCGGCCGGCACGCCCTGCAAGGTGCCGCTCAATTCCCGTTGGTACGCGGGCAGCGGTCCGAGGTCGGCCGAGGCCTGGGCCTTCTTCTGAGCCATCTGCGGCGCAGGGCCCGGGGTCGGTGCCGCCGGTTTGGGTGCGCTGCTACACGCGACCAACAGGCCGATGAGACTGAGTAAAACAAGCGGTCTTAGCGGCATTTGCAGCTCCAGCAAAATGAAATCCATCGATCAGTCAGTGTAGCCCGTCTGTATACCGCAAACCCTATGGCTTGTCTTGCCAGTGGGATGCGCTACCATGGCCCTCCCTTTTTTTGTTGCCTGCCACCATGCACTGTCCCTTCTGCGGTGCCAACGACACCAAGGTCATCGACTCGCGTCTGGTCGCCGAGGGCGAACAGGTGCGCCGCCGGCGCGAATGCCTGGCCTGCGGCGAACGTTTCACGACGTTCGAAACCGCCGAACTGGTGTTGCCGCGCCTGATCAAAACCGACGGTAGCCGTCAGCCATTCGACGAAGAAAAACTTCGCGCCGGCATGCAGCGTGCGCTGGAGAAGCGCCCGGTAAGCGTCGAACGCCTGGAAGCGGCGCTGGCCCATATCAAACACAAACTGCGGGCGACCGGTGAACGCGAGGTCAAGTCCCTCGTGGTCGGTGAACTGGTGATGGCCGAGCTGCAAAAGCTCGATGAAGTCGCCTACATTCGTTTCGCTTCGGTGTATCGCCGCTTCCAGGACCTCAACGAGTTCCGCGAAGAGATCGATCGCCTGGCCCGTGAGCCGGTCAAACCATGACGATTTCTTCAGAACAAGCGATTCTTGACGCCCATTACATGGCGCGCGCGCTGGAACTGGCGCGCAAAGGTCACTACACCACCCATCCCAACCCTCGGGTGGGCTGCGTGATCGTGCGTGACGGGCAGATTGTCGGCGAAGGCTGGCATGTGCGCGCCGGCGAGCCGCATGCCGAAGTCCACGCCTTGCGCGCCGCCGGCGAAAACGCCCGCGGCGCCACCGCCTACGTCACGCTGGAGCCTTGCAGCCATCATGGCCGCACGCCGCCGTGCGCCGATGCGCTGGTGAACGCCGGCCTGGCGCGAGTCGTTGCGGCGATGCAGGACCCGAACCCGGAAGTCGCCGGCCGCGGTCTGCAGCGTCTGGAGCAGGCGGGCATCGAGACCCGCAGCGGCGTGCTCGAAGGCGAGGCGCGCAAGCTCAATGAAGGTTTTCTCAAGCGCATGGAACACGGCTTGCCGTTCGTGCGGGTCAAGTTAGCGATGAGCCTCGACGGTCGTACCGCCATGGCCAGCGGCGAAAGCCAATGGATCACCGGTCCCGCCGCCCGCTCGGCTGTACAACGTCTGCGGGCGCAGGCCAGCGTCGTGTTGACCGGTGCCGACACGGTGCTGGCCGATGACGCGCGCTTGACCGTGCGTGCCGATGAGTTGGGCCTCGACGCCGAGCAAACTGCGCTCGCCATGAGCCGCCCGCCGCTTCGCGTGCTGGTCGACGGCCGTCTGCGCGTGCCGCTCGACGCGCCGTTCTTCAAGGCAGGCCCGGCGCTGGTCGCCACCTGTGTCGCGGTGGAAGAGCAATACGCCAACGGTCCTGAATGCCTGATCGTGCCTGGCGACGATGGCCAGGTCGACCTGCGCAAGCTGTTGCTCGAACTCGCCGCCCGTGGCGTCAACGAAGTGCTGGTGGAAGCCGGCCCGCGTCTGGCCGGAGCGTTTGCCCAGCAAGGGTTGGTGGACGAGTTCCAGATCTTCATCGCGGGCAAGTTCCTCGGCTCCACGGCGCGACCATTGCTGGACTGGCCACTCGCGCAAATGAAGGATGCGCCGGAGCTGAAAATCACAGAAATCCGCGCAGTGGGCGATGACTGGCGAGTCACTGCCATCCCTATGCCATCGGCGAGCGTATAATTCCCGACCTGCGCCACAAGCGAAGGTTTTGTTCTCGAGGAGGACTCCATGTTTACCGGCATCATCGAATCCATCGGCAGCATCCGTGCATTGACCCCCAAAGGCGGCGATGTGCGGGTTCACGTAGAAACCGGCAAGCTCGATCTGAGCGACGTCAAACTCGGCGACAGCATCGCGGTCAATGGCGTCTGCCTGACGGCGGTTGAACTGCCGGGCAATGGCTTTGCAGCGGATGTCAGTCGCGAAACCCTCGACTGCACCGCCATGAATGACCTGAAAAGCGGCAGCCCGGTCAACCTGGAAAAAGCCCTGACCCCGACCACTCGCCTCGGTGGGCACCTGGTCAGCGGTCACGTCGACGGTGTCGGCGAAGTGGTTGCGCGTACCGAAAATGCCCGTGCCGTGGAGTTCCGCATTCGTGCGCCGAAAGACCTGGCCAAATACATCGCCCATAAAGGCTCGATCACGGTCGACGGCACCAGCCTGACGGTGAACGCGGTCGACGGCGCCGAGTTCTTGCTGACGATCATTCCGCACACCCTGAGCGAAACCATCATGGCGTCTTACCAGCCAGGTCGCCGGGTCAACCTTGAGGTCGATCTGCTGGCCCGTTACCTGGAGCGTCTGTTGCTGGGTGACAAGGCTGCAGAATCCTCGAAGGGCAACATTACCGAAAGCTTTCTGGCCGCCAACGGCTACCTCAAATCCTGACTCAAGGGGGTGCCGCGTGGCGCTCAATAGCATCGAAGAACTGGTTGAAGACATCCGCCAAGGCAAGATGGTCATCCTCATGGATGACGAAGACCGCGAGAACGAAGGCGACCTGATCATGGCCGCCGAGTGCTGCCAGCCTGAACACATCAACTTCATGGCCAAGCACGCTCGTGGCCTGATCTGCATGCCGATGAGCCGCGAGCGCTGCGAACTGCTCAAGCTGCCATTGATGGCGCCGCGCAACGGCTCCGGTTTTGGCACCAAGTTCACCGTGTCCATTGAAGCCGCTGTCGGTGTCACCACCGGTATCTCTGCGGCTGACCGTGCGCGCACCGTGCAAGCGGCCGCTGCCAAGGACGCCAAGGCCGAAGACATCGTCAGCCCCGGTCACATCTTCCCGCTGATGGCCCAGGCCGGCGGCACCCTGGCCCGTGCCGGCCACACCGAAGCGGCTTGCGACCTGGCGCGCATGGCCGGTTTCGAGCCGAGCGGGGTGATCTGCGAAGTGATGAACGACGACGGCACCATGTCCCGTCGCGCCGAGCTGGAAACCTTCGCCGCCGAACACAACATCAAGATCGGCACCATCGCCGACCTGATTCACTACCGGATGATCCACGAACGTACCGTTCAGCGGATTGCCGAGCAGCCGCTGGACAGCGAATTGGGCCAGTTCAATCTGGTGACCTATCGTGATTCAGTGGAAGGCGACGTGCACATGGCACTGACCCTGGGCACCATTTGCGCCGAAGAACCGACCCTGGTTCGCGTGCACAACATGGACCCGCTGCGCGACCTGTTGATGGTCAAGCAGCCAGGTCGCTGGAGCCTGCGAGCCGCCATGGCCGCGGTTGCCGAGGCTGGCAGCGGTGTGGTGCTGTTGCTCGGTCACCCACTCGATGGCGATGTGTTGCTGGCGCATATCCGCGAAACCGCCGACCACGCACAGCCGAAAAAACCGACCACCTACAGCATTGTCGGTGCCGGCTCGCAGATCCTGCGTGACCTGGGTGTACGCAAAATGCGCCTGATGAGTGCGCCAATGAAATTTAATGCGATATCCGGTTTCGATCTGGAAGTTGTAGAATACGTGCCCTCCGAATAAAGACCGGTGTTTTTCACCCCCTTGTTCGCGGTTCAAATATCACTGAGGGACGCGTACTGAACGCGTCCCGGCTCTTTAAGAGATTTGTCGAATGACCCTGAAGACCATCGAAGGTACCTTCATCGCCCCCAAAGGCCGCTACGCTTTGGTTGTTGGCCGCTTCAACAGCTTCGTTGTTGAAAGCCTGGTAAGCGGTGCTGTTGATGCCCTGGTTCGCCATGGCGTGAGCGAAAGCGACATCACCATCATCCGTGCCCCTGGCGCCTTCGAAATCCCGCTGGTTGCGCAGAAAGTCGCTCAGAAGGGCGAGTTCGCGGCAATCATCGCACTGGGCGCGGTCATTCGTGGCGGTACTCCGCACTTCGAATACGTGGCTGGCGAGTGCACCAAGGGCCTGGCCCAGGTGTCCATGGAATTCGGCGTACCGGTCGCGTTCGGCGTACTGACCGTCGACTCGATCGAGCAAGCCATCGAACGTTCCGGCACCAAGGCCGGCAACAAAGGTGCTGAAGCTGCCTTGTCCGCTCTGGAAATGGTCAGCCTGCTGGCGCAGTTGGAGGCCAAGTGATTAGCGACGAAAGCGATCGTTTCAACCCGCGCGATCCAAAGCCTGCGGATGCTGGCAAACCATCGAAAAGCGTCAAGCGTCGCGAAGCCCGTCAGCTCGCGACCCAGGCGCTGTATCAATGGCACATGGCCAAGCAATCGCTGAACGAGATCGAAGCGCAGTTCCGGGTCGATAACGATTTCACCGATGTTGATGGTGCTTACTTCCGCGAAATCCTCCATGGGGTTCCGGCATGCAAGACTGAAATCGACACCGCGCTGAAGCCATGCCTGGACATCGAAATCGAAGAGCTGGACCCGGTTGAACTGGCGGTTCTGCGCCTGTCCACCTGGGAACTGCTCAAGCGTGTCKACGTGCCTTACCGCGTGGTGATCAACGAAGGCATCGAGCTGGCTAAAGTCTTCGGTTCCACCGATGGCCACAAGTTCGTCAACGGTGTACTCGACAAGCTGGCCCCGCGCCTGCGTGAAGCTGAAGTGAAGGCGTTCAAGCGCTGATCGGCGCTTGAACTGCCATTGCCATGGGCGAGTTTGAGCTGATCCGCAACTATTTCGCCGCCGCGCCGTGTGCGCAAGGCGGTGAAGGTGTTGACCTGGGAATCGGTGACGACTGCGCCTTGCTCGCTGTTCCCCCAGGGGAGCAGCTGGCAATTTCCACCGACACGCTCGTGGCCGGTGTGCATTTCGCAGACCCTTGCGACCCGTTTTTGCTCGGTCAGCGTTCGCTGGCTGTGGCGGTCAGCGATCTGGCTGCCATGGGCGCCACCCCCATTGCCTTTACCCTTGCCCTGACCTTGCCGACGGTGACCGCCGATTGGCTGGACGCCTTCGCCCGAGGCTTGAACGCCATGGCGCAAAACTGCGGCGTACAGCTGGTGGGCGGCGACACTACACGCGGACCGCTGAGCCTGACCATGACCGTGTTCGGTCGGGTCCCGGCAGGCAAGGCACTGACCCGCAGCGGTGCGCAACCCGGTGATCTGGTGTGCGTGGGCGGTGAGCTGGGCAACGCCGCCGGTGCATTGTCGCTGGTGTTGGGTGAGCGCGTCGCGCCCGCCGATGTTGCCGGGCCGTTGTTGGCGCATTATTGGTCGCCACAGCCGCAGCTTGAATTGGGTATGGCGTTGCGCGGCAAAGCCACCGCGGCACTGGACATCTCTGACGGTTTGCTCGCCGATTGCGGGCATATCGCCAAGGCCTCGGCTGTCGGTTTGCTGATCGAAAGCGAAAAGCTGCCGCTGTCCACGGCACTGGTGAGCTTTCTCGGTGAGAATGCCGCCCGCGTGGCGGCCTTGAGTGGTGGCGACGACTACGTGCTGGCGTTCACTCTGCCACCCGCGCAACTACCGGGACTGCTCGCCGACGGCTGGCCGATTCACGTTGTCGGGCGGGTCGTGGCCGGGCAGGGCGTGACGCTGCTGGACGCGAACGGGCAAGACATCACCCCGCAAGCCCGGGGTTATCAACATTTTCGGGAGACACCGTGACAGATCATCCCAAACAGGGCCCGGCAGAACATGTGCCGCCATCGGTCTGGCGCAATCCCTGGCATTTCCTGGCGTTCGGTTTCGGCTCAGGCACCTTGCCCAAGGCGCCGGGCACCTGGGGCTCGCTGGTTGCGCTACCCTTTGTTCCGTTATGGCAGATGTTGCCCGACTGGGGTTACTGGCTGATGCTCGGCATCACGATGCTGTTCGGCTTCTGGCTGTGCGGCAAGGTTGCTGACGATTTGCGGGTGCACGACCACGAAGGCATCGTCTGGGACGAAATGGTCGGGATGTGGATCACCCTGTGGCTGGTGCCGACAGGTTGGTACTGGCTATTGGCGGGGTTCCTGCTGTTCCGCTTCTTCKACATTCTCAAGCCATGGCCGATTCGCTGGATCGACCGACATGTACATGGCGGTGTCGGGATCATGCTCGACGACGTGCTGGCAGGCGTGTTTGCCTGGTTGGCGCTGCAGGGGCTGGTCCGGTATTTCGCCTGATGGGTTGATTGATCGACGAATAGATTGAGGGGCTGGGGGATGGTCGGGCGCTGGCTGTGGGTTCTGGTTTTTGCGGTGTTCTGTTCGCTCGCTCGTGCGGCGGATGTGCCGACGACACCGGCCGTGATTCATCTGGCCAGCGAGGACTGGGATGACTACACCGCCGCCGATGGCCATGGGCTGGCCTGGGATATTTTGCGCGCCGTGTTCGAGCCGGCTGGAGTGAAACTGGATATTCGCACCGTGCCTTACACCCGTTCGGTGGGGCTGGTGCAGCGTCGTGAAGTGGACGCGCTGGTTGGCTCCTATTCCAATGAGGCCGATCAGGTGCTGTATCCCCACTGGAATTTCGACTCCGATCATATCTATGCCCTGGGCCTTGCGAGCAACCCGACACCGACTCTGGAGACTCTGGGTGCGTACCGACTGGCCTGGGTCCGTGGCTATCGCTACGAAAGTTACCTGCCGAACATCCACCGCTATAACCAGATCGAACGCCGTAGCGGAATTTTGCCGATGCTCAAACAGGCTCGGGCGGACTTCTATATCGACGCGCTGACGGAAATCAATGAAGTGCTCGCAGGCGCTGAGGATCCGTCCCTGTACCGGCGCACACACTTGACCGAACTGCCGTTGTACCTTGGTTTCGCCGATACACCACGGGCCCGTGCCCTGATGGGCTCTGCGGTGCATCATGCTGATCGAGTCGTCAGGATTTACGTGCGCTGCGCACACGAACGCAGGCTGCGCCAGCTGCTACGGGGCCGCGTGTTTGCTTGGTCTGGTAGCGCAGTGATCAAACTTCTTGATCGTTATGGGCGATAATTCAGCCTAAGCGTCTGTAGGAACCTGCTGTTACAATGCCCCCTCTGCGAATCTCCAGTACATACAGATCAGGAGCACACCGGTGCCTGTCGTTTTTGTCGCCGCTTCCAAGCTGCCAACGCCTTTTGCGCAATTCACCATGCATGGCTTTCTCGATGAGGCCACTGGCCGCGAGCACGTCGTACTGAGCCTGGGTGATGTCGCCGACGGTGCCCCGGTACTCGGCCGGTTGCACTCCGAATGCCTGACCGGCGATGCCTTGTTCAGCCAGCGTTGCGACTGCGGTTCGCAACTCGAGGCGGCGTTGCAGGCGATCGCCCGCGAAGGTCGCGGCGTGTTGCTTTACCTGCGTCAGGAAGGCCGTGGCATTGGCCTGCTGAACAAGATCCGCGCGTATGAGTTACAAGATGGTGGCGCCGACACCGTTGAAGCCAACGAGCGTCTGGGCTTTGCTGCCGACCAGCGCGACTACGCCATGTGCCTGCCGATGCTTGAGCACCTGGGCGTGAAATCTCTGCGCCTGATGACCAACAACCCGCGCAAGGTCAAAGCCTTGACCGACATGGGCATTGTGGTTGCCGAGCGCGTGCCGCTGCACACCGGTCACAATCCGCACAACAAGCTCTACCTGGCGACCAAGGCCAGCAAGCTCGACCACATGATGGGCAACGAGCACCAGGGCGAGGCAGACCGGGCGTGACTCGCGGTCAGGTCCGGCGGCGACTGTCCGTCAACTGGTGGCAATACCTGGCGCTGGCCCTGCTGCCGCTGCTGGTGATCAACGGCGTGTTCGGTCAGAGCGAGGCGTTTTTGCCAGTGCTGGCGATGCCGTTTTTCATTGCCGGGGTGGCCTCGATGTTTGTCAGCCTGCGGTTTTTCGGCGGCTACAAACACGCCTTGATCGCCACCCAGAAAGCCCTCGATACCCCGGAAGAACCCGCGACCTGGGTTGCCTTGGCGGCTAAACGCCGTCAAGCACTCCTTGTTGCGGCCTTGCCGGCCTGGATCGGTGCTCTGGCGGTGTTCGTCGGTCTTGAAGCGGTGCCTTTGGTTCTGCTGGCGCTGTCGACCGCGGTACTGTTCTACCTTTACCGTATTCCGCGTCAACTCGGCTGATGTGCCGTTGGCTGGCGGTTCTGCTGCTGGCCATCAGCGGCTCGGCGGTCGCGGTAGAGCGGGTGGTCAGCCTCGCGCCGTCACTCTCGGAAATCGTCGTTGAATTGGGCTCTGCCGACCTGCTGGTGGGCGTGCTCGATGCTGGCGAGCGTCCTGCAGCACTCGACTCCATCCCTTCTGTTGGCCGTTACGGTCAGCTGGATATTGAGCGCCTGCTCAGTCTCAAACCGGATTTACTGTTGCTCTGGCCTGGCAGTGTCGGCCCGGCCCAGCGTGAGCAACTGAGCCGACTGGGGATCCCGACCTATGTCGCCGAACCGCATAATTTCAAACAACTGACCCGCCAAATCGAAGCGATCGCCGAGCAGCTTGGCCGGCCCGAGCGTGGGCGCACGCTTGCGGTTGATTTGCGCAAGCAACTCGACGATTTGCGCCAGCGCTATCAACGCAAAGAACCGCTTCGGGTGTTTTATCAGGTCTGGGATCAGCCGCCCTGGAAAGCCTGGCCGCAGATGACCGCGGTGGCTCAAGGGCAATTGCTGTTGGTGGCGGATAAAGGCCTGGAGCGGCCGAGCGGGCAGATGATCGAAGCGACCGCCAAGTTGTGCCGGTTGATTGCCCCGGACTACTGAGACCGAGGTGCCTGCTTCGCGAGCAAGCCCGCTCCCACTGGAGATCTTTGCGCGACATAGATCCAGTGTGGGAGCGAGCTTGCTCGCGATTACGGTGTGTCAGTCAGCATCAGAGTTGACTGTCAGTCCGCTATCGCGAGCAGGCTCGCTCCCACAGGGTTTTGTGCCGGTTTGGGGTTTAGAGGCCCAGCAGTTGCAAGCGCTGACGTACGGCTTCTTCGATACCCGCTTCGTCCAGACCGCATTCGGCGAGCATTTGCGCCGGCTTGGCGTGCTCGACGTAGACGTCCGGCAGGCCTAGATGCAGCATCGACTTGAGGATGTTCTCGCGGGCGAGGAACTCGCTGACCGCGCCACCGGCACCGCCCATGATGGCGTTTTCTTCGATGGTCACCAGCAACTCGTGGCTGCCGGCGATCTCGCGTACCAACGCTTCATCGAGCGGTTTGACGAAGCGCATGTCGACCACGGTCGCATCGATTTTTTCAGCGACTTTCAGTGCTTCGGCCAGTTGCACGCCGAACACCAGCAGGGCGACAGTGCTGCCTTGGCGACGAATCACGCCCTTGCCGATTTCGATCGGTTCGAGGTTTTTCTCGATCGGGGCATTCGGGCCGGTGCCGCGCGGGTAACGCACTGCCGCCGGGCCGTTGTACAGATGGCCGGTGCTGAGCATTTTGCGCAGTTCGTTTTCGTCGCTCGGGGTCATCACCACCATGCCCGGGATGCAGCGCAGGAACGACAGGTCGAAACTGCCGGCGTGAGTCGGGCCGTCTTCGCCCACCAGGCCTGCACGGTCGATGGCGAACAGCACGTCGAGGTTTTGCACCGCGACGTCATGGATCAGTTGGTCGTAGCCGCGTTGCAGGAACGTCGAATAGATCGCCACCACCGGTTTGGCGCCTTCGCAGGCCATGCCGGCCGCGAAAGTGACCGCGTGTTGCTCGGCAATCGCCACGTCGAAATAGCGCAGTGGGAAACGCTCGCTGAAGGCCACCAGGTCGGAGCCTTCTTTCATTGCCGGGGTGATGCCGACCAGGCGCGGGTCAGCCGCGGCCATGTCGCACAGCCACTCGCCAAACACGCCGGAGTACTTCGGCCCGCCGGCTTTTTTCGGCGCGGCGGCAGGAGCGTCCAGTGGTTCGAGCTTGGTGATCGCGTGGTAACCGATCGGATCGACTTCCGCCGGGGCGAAGCCTTTACCTTTCTTGGTCACCACGTGCAGGAACTGCGGGCCCTTGAGGTCACGCATGTTGCGCAGGGTGGCGATCAGGGTGGGCAGGTCGTGGCCGTCGATCGGGCCGATGTAGTTCCAGCCGAGTTCTTCGAACAGGGTGCCGGGCACCAGCATGCCTTTTGCGTATTCTTCGGTACGACGGGCGATTTCCCAGGCGCCGGGCAGGCGCGACAGGACCTTTTTGCTGCCTTCACGCATGCTGGCGTAAGTGCGGCTGGAAAGGATTTTCGCCAGGTAATTCGACAGCCCGCCAACGTTGCGCGAGATCGACATGTCGTTGTCGTTGAGGATCACCAGCATGTTGGCGTCGACTTCCGGCGCGTGGTTCAGCGCTTCGAACGCCATGCCAGCGGTCAGTGCGCCGTCGCCGATCACAGCGATCGCCTTGCGATCACTGTTTTGCAGGCGGGCGGCAATCGCCATGCCCAGCGCTGCGCTGATCGAGGTGCTGGAGTGGCCGACGCCAAAGGTGTCGTACTCGCTCTCGGAGCGACGCGGGAAGGCCGCAATACCGTCCTTCTGGCGCAGGGTGGCCATGCGKTCGCGGCGRCCGGTGAGGATCTTGTGCGGATAGGCCTGATGACCTACGTCCCACACCAGCCGGTCGTCCGGGGTGTCGAAAACGTAATGCAGCGCGATAGTCAGCTCGATGACACCCAGGCCTGCACCGAAATGCCCGCCGGTCTGACCGACCGTGTAGAGCAATTCCAGGCGCAACTCATTCGCCAGGGTTTCCAGCTCGGCTTCGCCTAACCGGCGCAGGCCGTCCGGCGTGTTGGCACGGTCGAGCAGGGGCGTGGTCGGGCGCTTGCGGGGAATCTCATGAAACGTCGTGGGCATCAGGCGAATCGTTATAGGTATAAAAGAGGCGGCAGTTTACCTGATGCATCGCACGCTGCCCACGCAGAGCTCGGAACTTGGCCGATTTGCAGTGGGCAACGAGCGCCGGATCAGTTGCGGCGTTCGACGATATAGCGCGCCAGATCACGCAGCGGCTCGGCCGACGCGTCAAACGGTCGCAGTGCGTGCAGGGCCTGATCGCGCAGTTCCAGGGCATAAGCCTTGGCCGCATCAAGGCCGAGCAGCGCCGGATAAGTCGGTTTGTCCCGGGCAATATCGGCGCCCTGGCGCTTGCCGAGGGTTTCGGTATCGCTTTCGACATCGAGAATGTCGTCCTGCACCTGAAACGCCAGGCCAATGGCCTGTGCATAGGTCTGCAAGGATTTCAGTTGGTCTTTCTCGGCGCGGCCACTGGCCAGGGCGCCAAGCTTGACGCTGGCTTCGATCAGCGCGCCGGTCTTGTGCCGGTGCATGTATTCGAGGGCTTTTTGATCAAGCTTCAAGCCGACCGACCCCAGGTCGATGGCCTGACCGCCGACCATCCCGGCCGGGCCCGCCGCCAACGCCAGGGTGCTGACCATTTGCAGGCGGGTTTCAGCGTCGGCTGAATTCAGGCGCGGGTCGAGCAAAGCGCTGAATGCCAGGCTTTGCAGGCCGTCACCGGCGAGAATTGCGCAGGCTTCATCGAATTTCTTGTGAGTGGTCGGTTGGCCGCGACGCAGATCGTCGTCGTCCATCGCCGGCAAATCGTCGTGCACCAGCGAGTACGCGTGGATCAGCTCCACCGCACAAGCCGCGCCGTTGGCGTGCTCAGCTTCTCCGCCCAGCGCTTCGCAGGCCGCATAGGCCAGCAACGGACGAACGCGTTTGCCGCCATTCATCACGCTGTAGCGCATGGCTTCATATAAACGTGCGAGTTCAGGGCTAGGCGCGGTGAACAGGGTTTCGAGTGCCGCGTTGACCCGGGCCTGACTGCTGGCCGAATACGCCGCGATCATTCTGGCTGTTCCGCGTCAAAGGGAGCCTCGGACAGCTCGCCATCGCGCTCAAGCAGCACCTGAACCTTCTGCTCGGCCTGCGCCAGCGCAGCCTGGCAATCACGGGTCAGACCGATGCCCTGCTCGAAAGTGGTCAACGAGTCTTCCAGCGACAGCTCGCCGTTCTCCAGGCGCTCGACCAGCGTTTGCAGGTCGGCGAGGGATTGTTCGAAATCCAGTGCAGCTTTTTTGCGGGCCATGGCGGCGATTTCCGGTAGACGTTAAACCGGCGCGACACTAGCAGATAGGGGGGAGAGGGGCAAATGGGCGGGGTATTTGGCGCAGCCGTTGCGGGGTAAAAACCACGTTGATGTCAGAACCTGCTGACAATCGATCCACTATTCGGCCCGTCGTCCAGCCGATGGCGTGATCCTCGCCGCAAATTTAGTTGTATCTGATTGTTAAAAACCGCCCATATCGCTAACCTTCGCGCTTTCTACGACCCAATAACCACGGGTCTTTCTGACGAAACACAGTTTTTTGATCTGTAATGCGCCGAGGATCGGGCGCAAGGTTTCGTTATGCATGGCAGGAGGCGTCACATGCGTTGTTTTCTTTCACTGCTGATCGCACTGGTCTGCGCATCGGCTGCCTGGGCAGGGCCCACGGCCGAAGTGTCGGAACCGGTGGGTGGCTGGCGCTATAACGGCCTGCTGGACCGCAGTGAAAACCCTCAAGTCGCCTATCCCACACCGCCCATCGATCGGGGCGTGCAGCGCAATCGCACGATGATCGAGGGGCAGCTCAAGGCCATTGGCACGCTGCGCGGGCCTCACACCCTCGCGGTCAACGGCAATCCCCTGAATCTGTACACCGATGACAACGGGCGTTTCACCCGCCCGTATGCGTTCGGCGCTGGTTCCAACAGTGTCGAAGTCCGCAGTTCCGAAGGCAAGTCGCTCAAGCGCGTGCAGTTCTATGAAGCGAATAACCTGCGCACCCCGGCGCGGATTCGCGTGGTGCTGGGTTGGGACGATCCGAAGGCCGAACTCGATCTGCACATCATTACCCCCGACGGCCAGCATGCGTTTTTCGCCCACACGACGTTGACCAACGGTGGCGGCCTCGACCCGGATGGTGTCGATGGCCCGGGCCCGGAAATGTTCACCATGACCGCACCGATGCATGGCACCTATCTGGTTTACGTGAACTATTGGGGCAACTTCGGCAGCGGCGGCTATAACTTCGATGAGTCCAGCAATCAGAACGAGGTGATCACCTCGCAGATCAATCTGGTGCTCAACGAAAACACCGTCGACGAAAAACGCGAGACGTTCATCGTGCCCTTGCGGGCCATCGGTGATCTGTTGCTGGTCAAGACTTTCAACTATTGAACATCCCGCACCACGGATGAATTGCCGAGCTTTGGGAACATGAGCGTGAACATGAGCGATAACACGATTTCACCGGCCGATTCCCCGGCCGCCGGCGCACCTGCGGCCAACACCTCTCGTCGTTGGCCGGCGCTGCTGATCGCGCTGTGCCTGGTGGCCGGCGTGGCGGGCGGGTTGGGATGGCTCATGCACAAACCCAAGGCGCCGGCTGCGCAGTTGGCCAGTGACAAACTGGGCATGAGCCGGCCGGACGGTCTGCTGGAAACCCGTTCCTTGAGCCAGTTGCCCAAGGACTTGCTGACGGTGCCATTTCTCAAGGAAACCCTGACCGAAGATTTCGTCTTCTATTACGAAGCCCATGCCGATCGCCTCGGGTTGATCGGCAGTCTGCGCCGGATCATTTACGAGCATGACCTCAAGTTGCAGGACAGCCTGATCGAACAGCTATTCGATCAGCCAGCAGACGTGGCGCTGTGGCGTGGGGCGGATGGTCGCCTGAAGGACTTCCTGTTGGTGATGGATCGCGGTGGCCTGGCCAAGGTGCTGGAGCCGTTGGCTAAAGTGGCGCTGGATGATTCGCAGTTGAGCCAGATCGGCGAGATGCACGTCGCCGGCGATGTGGTGCCTGTTTATCAACTCACCTACAACGCCAGCAAAGCCCTGGTGTTTGCTTCTCACGGCGACAAACTGGTGGTGCTGTCCAACCCGCGCAAGCTGTATGACGTGGGCCATGGTCCGACCGACGAGCACGGCATGGTCTCGACCCAGGCGCTGGAAGCACTGCTGGGTGGCGAAAAACTCTTCCCCGAAGCCTTTGGGCTGCAACCTAAAGCCCCGGAGGTCAAACAACGGCTCTCGGTCAGTTCCAGCGTATTGGCCATGGGTTACCAGCGCTTCATCCCCAACTTCGCCGGGCTGCGTTTCGACATGGACGACAAGGGCTGGCACAGTTTCCTGGCCATGGATGAACTGGATAACCAGCCGGACTTCGATTTCAAACCGATCTGGCAAGCCATGCCGATAGGCGCCAGCGCCTGCGTGGCCCTGCCGCTGGCTGCCGAACAACAAAAACCGCTGCTGGTGAAACTCGGCGCCGACGAAGCGGTGGCCCAGGCCCTGACCGACCATGTGGCCGGTGCCGCCGGCCTCTGTTGGTACGCCGATTCACGGCTGTACACACCGTTGCTGGTCGCCAGCCTGAATGACAAGGACAGCGCCAAGCTCGACGGTGATCTGGGCAAGCTGTTTGGCTCGATGGTGGGCGCCTATGAAAAAAACGTCGCCGAGCACGCCTTTGCGGTGGTCGAGAAACAGGAAGGTGTAACCCATCGGTGGCAGCGCCAGGTCAGCTCCAACTTTGGCCAATACCCGGCCAAGGCTGCCGAGCAGCCTGACGCAATCTCCGGCAAGGCGTTCCTGCGGGTGAGTCTGGCGCGCCACGGCTCGACGCTGTTGTTCTCCCTCGACGACACCCTGGTGGACAAAGCCCTGGGCACCCTCGACAAACGTTTCCCGCCACTGGCCGACGTGTTGCCGAAAGATCAGTTGACGCCGCTCTACTTCGGCCCGGATTCCATGGCACAGCTGATGCAGCGAGAAACCCTGGATAGCCTGCCGCAAGACATGGAGCCGGTTTTCTACAACGCCGCGCAAACCTACCTGATTCCGAAACTGCACACGCTCGGTGGCTATGGCAAATACGCCCTGACGTTGCCCAAAGGCAGCGAGCCCGATGGCCACTGGCAATGGTTGCCGTTGGAGTGGAAAGCCCTGTGACGGTACTCATCCGAGGCCTTGGCCTGCTGGCGCTGTTGCTCGGCACGCGGGCATTTGCCAGCGAAGCCGCGCCGCTTGACCCGCAGCAATCCCAGGTCTTTCGCGCCTGGTTCGTGCGCATCGCCCAAGAGCAATTGACCCAGGGTCCGAGCCCGCGCTGGTTTCAGCAGGACTGTGCCGGGCTGGTACGTTTCGCCGCCAACGAAGCGCTGAAAGTCCACGATGACAAATGGCTACGCAGCAATGGCCTGTCCAACCGCTACCTGCCGCCGGAATTGCCATTGAGCGACGCCCAGCGCAGCCTCGCCCAGCAATGGCAGCAGGGCGGTGGCAAGGTCGGGCCTTACGTCAACGCCATCAAGCTGATTCAGTTCAACAGCCGTCGGGTGGGCCGCGACCTGGCCCAGGCCCGGCCTGGCGATCTGATGTTTTTCGATCAGGGCGACGACCAGCACCTGATGATCTGGATGGGCCGCTACATCGCCTATCACACCGGCACCACCACCCCTACCGATAACGGCATGCGCTCCGCAAGCCTGCAGCAACTCATGACATGGAAGGACACCCGATGGATTCCCGACGCAGCCAACCCCAACTTCATCGGCGTCTATCGACTGAACTTTCTCTCCCAATGATCGGTGCCCGCATGTTGCGCATGTGTTCAAAACTGCCCCTGTTGTTGGCCTTGCTGGCCCCTTTGGCCACGGTCAATGCCGATGATTCCGTCGAGCCCAGCGGCTACACGGCGGTGGCCGGTGAAAGTTTTTTCCTGTTGGCCGACAGCAGTTTTGCCAGTGATGAACAGGCGATGGTTCGCCTCGAAGCGCCGGGCCGCGATTATCGCCGGTTCCGCATGGAGCCCTACGGCGGCGCGGACATTCGGGTCTATCGGATCGACAAACCGCTGGATTTCCTCAAGCGTCAGAAAAACCTGCACCGCGTGGTCAGCGACGGCCAGTTCAAGGGTGAGGGCCTGTCAAACACTCTCGCCTACCTGTGGGACAGTTGGTACCGCAAATCCCGTCGGGTGATGCAGCGAGCGTTTTCTTACGAGTCTCGCAAACAGGTCACCGAGGAAGTGCCGGAACTGAAGATGGGCACCGCCATCGTCGCGCGAACGCCTTACGACGCGCAGCCGCAATTTGCCTTGATTCCGGGTCTGCCGGTGGTCAGCCAATTTCGTTATCCGCTGTGGGAGGCCAAGCCGATACAGCCGCCTGCGGGTGTGAACCTGGCGGGGTCTTCCAGCGAGTTCATCAGTGTCGCACCGGGTAACGTCTACATCCCGTTGGGTAACCTGAAACCGGGGCTGTATCTGGTGGAGGCGCTGATCGGCAAGTACCGTGCGACCACTATGGTGTTCGTCTCCAACACCGTGGCCGTGAGCAAGATTGCTGGCGATGAACTCCTGGTCTGGGCCGCACGCAAACATGAAGGCAGTTCAGTGCCCAAGGTCAATGTGTTGTGGACCGATGGCCTGGGTGTCATGAGCAGTGGCGCCACGGACGCCGATGGTTTACTGCGTCTGAAACACGCCAGCCCGGAGCGTTCCTTCGTGATCGGAGAGGACGAAGAGGGCGGGGTGTTTGTCTCCGAGAACTTCTATTACGACAGTGAGATCTACGACACCAAACTCTATGCATTCACCGACCGTCCGCTCTATCGGCCGGGGGATTGGGTGTCGCTGAAAATCGTGGGTCGCGAGTTCAAGAACGCCCGGGACTCGGTGCAGCCAGCGGCGGCCGACGTCAACGTCAGCGTGCTGGATGCCACCGGCACCGCGCTGCAATCGTTGGCGTTGAAGCTGGATTCCAAGGCCGGTACCCAGGGCCGCTTCCAGTTACCGGAAAACGCTGTGGCCGGTGGTTATGAGCTGCGCTTCAGCTACAAGGATCAGGCCTACAGCAGTGCCTTTCGCGTTGCTGAATACATCAAGCCGCACTTCGAAATTTCCCTGAGTCTGGCCAAACAGGATTACCGCACCGGCGAACCGGTCAAGGGTAGCCTCGTGCTGCTGTATCCGGACGGCAAGCCCGTGGCCAACGCCAAGTTGAGCCTGAGCCTGCGCGCCCAGCAACTGTCGATGGTCGACAACGAGCTGCAATACCTCGGGCAATTCCCGGTGGAGCTGACCAGCACCGAACTGACCACCGATGCCAAGGGTAACGCCACGCTGGACCTGCCGGCCGCCGAGAAACCGAGTCGCTACATGCTCACGGTGTTCGCCAGCGACGGCGCGGCGTATCGGGTCAAGACCACCAAGGAAATCMTCATCGACCGCGGCGCCGCAAGTTTCCGCTTGAGCGCGCCGCAGCGCTTCAGTGCGGTAGGCGACAAGGTTGCATTCAGCTACGCCAACGAGGGTGGCAGCGAGCAGGGCAAAGCGCTGAGCCCTAGCACCTACAGCTGGGTGCGCCTGGAAGACCAGACCCAGGGCGAGGGCAAGCTCGCGGCCGCGGATAAAGGTTTTGCACTGACGTTCGATCGCCCGGGTACCTACAACCTGACGTTGAAGGATGAGCACGGTCGTGCGCTGGGTGGCACCGGCCATTCGGTCACCGGCGACGGGGTCAAAGCCGTACCAGGCACTGTGGAAATCGTTCTCGACAAACCCGAGTACAAGGCGGGCGATGAAGCGCTGGCACTGATCACGTTCCCCGAGCCGGTCAGTGATGCCCTGTTGTCTCTGGAGCGCGACAAAGTCGAGGCCACGGCATTGCTGTCCAAGGGCGGCGACTGGCTGAAAATGGAAAAACTCAGCCCCACGCAGTACCGCGCGCGGATTGCGGTGAAGGACACGTTCGCCCCGAACCTGACCTTTTCCGTGCTCTACACCAAGGGCGGCCAGTACAGCTTCCAGAACATCGGCATCAAAGTCGTCGCGCCGCAGATCGATGTGACCATCGCCACCGACAAGGACAGCTACCAGCCGGGCGACACCGTGTCGGTGGACCTGACCACCCGGTTCGCCGGCAAGCCGGTTCCGGCGCACCTGACGGTCAGCGTGGTGGATGAAATGATTTACGCGTTGCAACCGGAAGTCGCGCCGACCATCGACCAGTTCTTCTACCACCCACGGCGCAACAACGTGCGCACCAGCGCCAGCCTGTCGTTCATCAGCTACGACGTGGCCTTGCCGGGCAGCCCTGGCGCGCCAGGCAAGGCCAACCGTAGCGAGCGCGGAGTGAAAGTGCTGGAGCGACCACGCCGCGAAGACGTCGACACGGCGGCGTGGCAGCCGGAGTTGATGACCGACGCCAACGGCAAGACCCGCTTCACCTTCAAGATGCCCGACTCCCTGACTCGCTGGCGCATCACCGCCCGGGCCATTGCCGATGACGGTCAGGTCGGTCAGAAGAAGCAATTCGTGCGCTCGGACAAACCGCTGTACCTGAAGTGGAGCGGGCCCGGCAAATTCCGCAGCGGCGACAAACCGGATCTCGGGGTGTTCGCTTTCAGCCAGTCCGAGAAACCGGTCAAGGCCGAGCTGGTGATCCATTACGGCGGCGTCGATCAGCGTGTACCGGTGACCCTGAACAACGGCATCAACTACATCGCGCTACCCGCCTTCGCATTGGCCAGTGGCGAATGGACCGCCGAGCTGGTGCAGGATGGCAAAACCGCAGACGCCCTGGCCGTGCACTTGACCGCGACCGGCGAAGGTTGGCAAG
>NZ_JBFTLU010000021.1:0-53843 GCF_056396605.1 Pseudomonas sp. 05T35 | reverse complement strand
GACCTGCGCCGGTTCAATGTCGGCCGGCTCCAGGAAGCGGGTGAAGATGTCCAGCCGATCGCGTTCCACCGGGTAGGTGATCAGGGTTTCGCTGAGCAAATCTTCCGGGACGATGTACGGCTTGTTCGCCAACCGATGCTGGTTGGCCACTGCGAGCATCGCTTCGTAAGTGAACAACGGCACGTAGGTAATCCCGGCCAGTTCCAACGGGTCGGACGTCACCACCAGGTCCAGGTCGCCACGGGCCAGGGCCGGCAGCGGAGCGAAGGAAAAGCCCGACGCCAGGTCCAGCTCGACTTCCGGCCAGGCATCGCGGAACTGGTCGATGGTCGGCATCAGCCACTGAAAGCAGCTGTGGCATTCGATCGCCATGTGCAGCCGTCCGGCGGTGCCACCGGCCAGGCGTGCGATGTCACGTTCGGCACCGCGCAGCAGCGGCAGGGTCGCGTCGGCCAGTTGCAGCAGGCGCAGGCCGGCGCTGGTGAACCGCACCGGTTTGGTTTTGCGCACGAACAGCGGCATGCCCATGCGCTCTTCCAGCTCTTTGAACTGGTGGGACAGGGCGGACTGGGTCAGGTGCAGACGGTCGGCGGCGTCGACCAGGCTGTCGGCCTCGCGCAAGGCGTGCAGGGTTTTCAGGTGACGTATTTCGAGCACCGGGGGGCTCCATGAGTAAATTTTGTGATCAACACGAAAAGGTTGAGTTTGTCTCATGTTGGGTTGGCTGTCGACAATAGGGCCATCTTTTATAGGGAGAAACTCACCATGGCCTTGGCCCACACACTCGGTTTTCCACGCATTGGCGCCGACCGCGAGCTGAAAAAAGCCCTTGAATCCTACTGGAAAGGCGACCTCGATCAGGCCGGGTTGCAAAGCGTCGGCCGTGAACTGCGGGCCAGACACTGGCAAGTGCAGAAAGACGCCGGCATCGACCTGCTGCCCGTGGGCGACTTCGCCTGGTACGACCAGGTGCTGACGCACTCGCTGACCTTTGGCGTGATTCCCGAACGCTTCGACAGCACCAAGGATGCGCAAGGCCTGCCGACCCTCGACACCTTGTTCGCGATGGCCCGTGGCGCCAGTGCAAAGTGCTGCGGCGGTGAGCCAGCCAAGACGCACCATGCGCAGGAACTGACCAAGTGGTTCGACACCAACTACCACTACCTGGTCCCGGAATTCAGCGCTGACCAGCCGTTCAAACTGAGCTGGGAGCAGCTGTTCGACGAAGTCGACGAAGCCCACGCCCTCGGGCACAGCGTCAAGCCGGTGATCATCGGCCCTTTGACTTATTTGTGGCTGGGCAAAACCAAAGGTAACGACTTCGACAAGCTCGAGCTGCTCGAACGCCTGCTGCCGCTGTACGGCGAAATCCTCAATCGGCTCAAGGCCCAAGGTGTGGAATGGGTGCAGATCGATGAGCCAATCCTGACCCTCGACCTGCCTCAAGCCTGGAAAAACGCTTTCGAACGCGCCTATCACATCCTTCAGTATTCGCCGCTGAAGAAACTCGTGGCCACCTACTTCAGTGGCCTGGAAGACAACCTCGGGCTGGCCGTGAGCCTGCCCGTGGACGGCTTGCACATCGACGCGGTACGGGCGCCGGAACAACTGGGCCAGGTACTCGATCGCCTGCCGACTTACAAAGTGCTGTCGGTGGGCCTGGTCAACGGTCGTAATGTCTGGCGCTGCGAGCTGGAACAGGCACTGGCGCAACTGAAACCGGCGCAAGAGCGTTATGGCGACAACCTGTGGGTCAGCAGTTCGTGCTCGCTGTTGCACAGCCCGGTGGATCTGGACCGTGAAGACACACTCGACGCCGAGCTGAAGAGCTGGCTGGCGTTCGCCGTACAAAAGTGCGGTGAAATCGCCGTGCTGCGGGATGCGCTCAACGACCCGCAAGCGCCGAAGGTCCAGGCTGCGCTGGCGCAGAACCGTGCCGTGCAGGCCAGTCGTGCGCAGTCGCCACGCATCCACAAAGCCGAGGTGCAGGCCCGCGTCAGAGCCATTTGCGACACCGACAGCCAGCGTCATTCGGTGTTTGCCAAGCGTATCGAGTTGCAACGCGAACGTCTGAATTTGCCGGCTTTCCCGACCACCACTATCGGCTCGTTCCCGCAGACCGCATCGATCCGTCTGGCGCGCCAGTCGTTCAAACAGGGCAAGCTCTCGGCCAACGATTACACCGACGCCATGCACAGCGAAATCCGTCATGCGGTGCAAATCCAGGAACGTCTTGGTCTCGATGTGCTGGTGCACGGTGAAGCCGAGCGCAACGACATGGTCGAGTACTTTGCCGAACAACTCGACGGCTACCTGTTCACCCGTTTCGGCTGGGTTCAGAGCTACGGTTCGCGCTGTGTGAAGCCGGCGATCATCTACGGTGACCTGAGCCGTCCGAAAGCCATGACTGTCGACTGGATCAGCTACGCGCAGAGCCTGACCGACAAGGTCATGAAAGGCATGCTGACCGGGCCGGTGACGATGCTGATGTGGTCGTTCCCGCGTGAAGACGTGTCGCGCAAAGTCCAGGCGCAACAATTGGCGCTGGCCCTGCGCGATGAAGTGGTCGACCTGGAGCAGGCCGGGATCAAAATCGTCCAGATCGACGAAGCGGCGTTCCGCGAAGGTTTGCCGCTGCGCCGGGCGCAATGGCCGGAATACCTCGACTGGGCGGTGCAAGCGTTCCGCTTGAGCGCGTCCGGCGTGCGTGATGAAACCCAGATCCACACCCACATGTGCTACAGCGAATTCAACGACGTGATCGAATCCATCGCGGCGATGGACGCGGATGTGATCACCATCGAGACCTCGCGTTCGGACATGGAATTGCTGGAAGCCTTCAAGGCCTTCGACTACCCGAACGACATCGGTCCGGGCGTCTACGACATCCACTCGCCACGGGTGCCGGACACCACCGAGATGGTCAAGTTGATGAGTAAGGCGGTGCAGCGGATCCCGGCCGAACGGCTGTGGGTCAACCCGGACTGCGGCCTGAAAACCCGCGCCTGGCCGGAGACTGAGGCGGCGTTGGTGAATATGGTCGCCGCCGCGCGGCAGTTGCGTAATCAGTTGGCTTAAGGACGCCATCGCGAGCAGGCTCGCTCCCACAGTTGATCGGTGTCGTACACAAACTCTGTATCCGACATAAATCCTGTGGGAGCGAGCCTGCTCGCGATGAACGATAACGCGGTCTACGAATCGACCGCTCGGCACTCTTCATCAAACTGTCACGTAACTGTGGCAGCGCGCTTTAACAAAGTTCATCAGACTCGCTCTCTACTGGGGTTCTGCGTTTCGGTGTTTCTTCATGCGGGTACGATTTTTTTCAACTGCGGTTTTTCTGGCCGCGCTGCTGTTCGGCTTACCGTCCTTGGCGGCATCGCGCTGCGATATCAATGTGCCGACCGAACGGGTCGATCTGGCGCAGGTGAGCCTGGCGTATCAGAGCATCGGTCGTGCGTCCGATCCTGCGTTACTGCTGGTGATGGGCTTGGGTGGCCAGTTGATTCACTGGCCGGACGAGGTGGTGGTGGCGCTGTGCGAGCAGGGTTTCCGGGTGATTCGCTATGACAATCGCGATGTCGGACTGTCGACCTGGCGTCAGGCTCCGGCCAACGCCAACCTGACCTTTGAGGTGCTGCGCTACAAGCTCGGATTACCCGTAGCGGCGCCGTATAGCCTGACCGACATGGCGGACGACGCGCTCGGCCTGATGGATGCGCTGCACGTGGAGCAATTCCATGTACTGGGCGCGAGCATGGGCGGGATGATCGCCCAGCACATGGCGGCCATGGCACCGCAGCGGGTCGAGAGCCTGACGCTGATCATGACCAGTTCCGGCGCAGAAGGGCTGCCGGCGCCGAATGCGGCGCTGGTGCAATTGCTCTCACGGCGCAGTGCACCGAACCGCGAGGTTGCACTGGAGCAACAGGCCGATCTGCTGGCCGCGTTGGGCAGTCCGCAGGTGAGTGATGATCGTCAGGCGCTGTTGCATCAGGCCGCGGTGGCGTACGACCGGGCGTTCAATCCTGAAGGCGTGAAACGCCAGATCATGGCGATCCTCGCCGAGCCGAGCCGGGTGGCGCTGCTCAACCAGTTGCGGGTGCCGACGCTGGTGGTGCATGGCACCGCTGATCCGCTGTTGCCGGTGATGCATGGCATTCATTTGGCGGCGCATATCCAGGGCAGTCAGTTGAAGCTGATTCYGGGGCTGGCTCATCGTTTTCAGGAAGCGTTCAAGGCGCCATTACTGGCGGCGGTGTTGCCGTACCTGAAAACCCATCGTGAGGACACCTCGCATTGGGCGCAGATCAATCCGGTGCAGGCACCGAATCTGTTGTAAAACGTTTGTAATGGGCAAGAGCCCTGTGGGAGCGAGCCTGCTCGCGATGACGGAGTATCAGCCGACATCTATGACAATAGTGTCATCGCCATCGCGAGCAGGCTCGCTCCCACAAGGTTGGGGACGTGGCCGATTTCAGCGGACGATTTTGTCCACGTGAATCCCGAGTTTTTTCAGCCGATACCAGAAGCTGCGCTCCGAGATACCGATCAGTTGCGCGGCGGCCGCTTGTACGCCATTGCTTTGTTGCAGGGCGGCAAGAATGTAGGACTTCTCGACTTCCATCAGCGCGGCGTCAAGGTCTGGCGGCACGCCAGTGCCTTCGTTGAGGGCCACGCGGGCGCCGTCGACGGTGGGCCTTGAGGCGAACAGGTACGCCGGCAGATCATCTTCCTCGATGACTGAACCCGAGGCCACGATGGTTGCTCGTTCAACGCAGTTCTGCAGTTCGCGGATATTCCCCGGCCATGAATAATTGGCCATGGCCTGCAAGGCTTCCGGGCTGAAACCGGTGATCCGCTTGCCGGCGGTAGCGCCCAGGGTATGAGCGAAGTGTCGGGCCAGTGGCGCGATGTCTTCGACCCGTTCACGCAGGGCGGGCAGGGGGATCGGGAACACATTGAGGCGATAGTAGAGGTCTTCGCGAAACTCTTTGTTGGCCACCGCTTCCAGCAGGTTCTTGTTGGTGGCGGCGATCACTCGCACATCGACTTTGCGCTCGCGCGGGTCGCCTACCGGCTCGATCACTCGCTCCTGCAAGGCCCGGAGGATTTTTGCCTGCAAGGCCAGCGGCATGTCGCCGACCTCATCGAGAAACAGCGTGCCCTTGTCGGCCTGCATGAAGCGCCCGACCCGGTCCGTCACGGCGCCGGTGAAGGCGCCTTTGCGATGGCCGAACATTTCACTTTCCAGCAACCCTTCGGGGATCGCTGCACAGTTCACTGCGACGAAGGGTTTGTCAGCGCGGTTGCCATGTTTGTGGATGGCCCGGGCGACCATTTCCTTGCCAGTACCGCTTTCGCCGGTGAGCAGAATGGTCGCATTGCTTTCGCGTACCGAATCCACTGCTTGCAGCACTCGACGGAAGGTCGGGCTGTCGCCCACCAGGCTGTCGATCTGCTGGTGTTCTTCAAGCTCGGCGCGCATGCGCTGGTTGTCTTTGAGGATGTCGCGAAATTGCAGGGCCTTGTTGACGGTGATGTCCAGCTCATCGATGTCGAACGGCTTGGCAATGTAGTCGAAGGCGCCATTGCGCATCGATTGCACGGCATTTTTCACCGTGCTGTAGGCCGTCATGACGATCACCGGCAGTTGCGGATAACGCACTTTGATTTCCGCCAGCAACTGCGGCCCGTCCATTCCAGGCATGCGCCAGTCGCTGATCACCAGGTCGATGTTTTCCTGTTCCAGCACCTTGAGCGCATGCAGGCCATTGCTGGCGGTGAACACCTGGATGTCGTTCTGGCTCAGGGCTGAGGCCAACAAGTCGCAAAGCTTGGGCTCATCATCGACCACCAGAATGTTATGCGTCATCACTGTCCTCGTCGTCGCTGTCGTCTTCACCGTTGGCCGGAATGTACAGGCTGAATGTGGAGCCGGCATCTTTTTCACTGATGCATTCGACCCGTCCGTCATGGTTTTCCATGATCGAGAAGACTTTTGCCAGCCCCAAGCCTGTACCTGAAGCCTTTGTGGTGACGAACGGTGTAAAAATCCGTTCGAGCATGTCCGGTTCGATGCCCTGGCCGGTGTCGGAAACACTGATGACGGTGTATTCCTTATCGGTGGTTATGCCCAGGGTCAGGCGGCCGCCGTCAGGCATTGCGTCTATGGCATTGATCACCAGGTTCAGGCAAGCCTGTTTGAGCTGTCGTGCGTCGGCATAGATGGTCGCGCCGGGGGCGGTATCTTCGATTCGGGCGTCGATGTTGTGAGTCGCCAGTTCCGGGGCGCAGAACCCGACCAACTCATCAATCAGCGGTCGCACCGGTTGGGTGGAGCGCATGGGCGCGTTGGGCTTGGCAAAGTCGAGGAAGTCGGTGATCAGGTCGTTGATTCGGGTGACCTCGYTGACCACGTATTCAAGATGCCGTTTGTCGGTTTCGGGCAGGTCGGCGCGACGGTGCAACAATTGGGTCGCGGTCTTGATGATGCCCAGCGGGTTGCGGATTTCATGGGCCAGGCCCATGGCCACTTCACCCAGGGCGTGCAAGCGATCGCGGCGGCGCAGTTGCGACTCCAGGTGCTGCAACTCGCCGAGACGTTCGGTCATGTGGTTGAAGGTGCTGCTCAGTTCGGCCAGTTCGTCGCTGCCATAAACCGGCACTCGCTGACGATAATCGCCGTCGATCACCGCCCGAACGCCTTTGGAGAGCGCGCGCAGGGGCTGGGTCAGGCGTTGCGAGACCAGCCAGCCGACACCCAGCGACAGCGCCGAACTGAGGATGAAAATCAGGATGAACAGGTTGCTCTGGTTCACCAGCCCGACCAGGCTGTTGTGGCGCAGCAGGCCACTGAAGATCACCCCCTGAAGTTCACCGCTGTCATTGAGGATTGGCCGATAGATGCCGCTGTAGTTTTTGGTGAACTGTTCGATCGGATTTTTCGTGGTGCGCAGGATCTGCTCGATGTCTTCGGGCACCTTCATGGGGTGATCTTCGAAGCGCTGGGTCGCGAAAATTTCCGAGAAGTCATCGGCCTTGGCCAGGTACAACCGCAGGTCAAGGGAATGCACATCGGCGACGCTGGTGAGAAAGCTGCTGTCCAGGTAGTTGGCGAGGACCAACTGATAATCGACCCCAGCCTGGGTTGTCTGGAAGGTCGAGACCAGGATGCCGGTGGACGCGCCCGTGACCTGAATGGTTTGCAGGACGGCTTTGGGCGCGGTGTTGATTTGCTGGACGATGTCGTCGGCCACGGTACTGAACAGCACTTTGTGATCGCTGGTGCGCACCAGCGCCACGACGTCGATGCCCATGGCTTCGGCAATGTCGGCGCTGAGGCGGTCCTGCCGGGCCGAGAGCTGGTCGTTGATCGGGCGGATGTGGCGCAGTAACAACTGGGCGACCCGCGTGTTTTCGCGGAGGATTTCCCGGACCTCGTCTTCGACGATCTTGGTCGACTCCTGCAACCAGATGCGCACGTTGCTATCGAAGATCTGTGACAGCGTGGTGGCCGCCAGTTCCGCTGCGATCATGGTCGGGATCACGCTGACCAGCCAGAATGCCAATACCAGCTTGCGTTGCAGGCTCCAGCGGGAGATGGCGAAGGGCAGGGCTTTACGGCGTCGGACTTTGATCATCAGGTTTCGCTTATCGCAGCAGCCATGGCAGGGTCGGATTTATCCGGTCGGACAAACAGTTTCACGAGTTTCAATACTGTATTGAGCAACCCGTTGCGGTGGTGAAAAAACAGCGTATTGCCTTCGAATTTACAACCGAGCCGCAGCTTACTGGCATAACCGGCCTGGCCGCACTCATACAGCGGGATTTTGTGTTGAATACAATAGTCGACATTGGTCAGCCAGCTTCTGAAGTACAGGTTGTACTCACGGGTCTGTTCCAGGTCGTGGGCAAAAAATTTGTCCACCAGTCGATGTTCGTCCAGCAACACCAGGTTGAACGCCACCAGTTGCTCGCCCACCCAATACAGCACGCACGCGGCACGTTGGTCGAGGTGTTCGAGGATACTGGTGAAATACGCTGCGGACAGTCGTTCGAACTCCAGATCACTGCGCGCCAGGGTGGCTTCATACAAACGCATCATCTGGGGCAATACATCGTCGACCGAGCGTCGCCATTCGATTCGCGGGCCTTGCGCCCGAAGTTTTCGGCGCAAGTCCTTGCGGGTGGATTTGCCCAGTGTGCCGAGATAGGCATCGAGTGAGCCGAACGTGATCGGCAATACCGCACTCGGTAAACCAGGCATGGTTTGCAGCCCGGCCTCGCGGCAGACGTCAATCCACTGCTGATCGTGGCTGGGTGCATCCTTGACCGCCAACAGGCCGATACCCGCCTGGTTGGCATCGTTACGAGCCAACGTCAGTAACTGACGCAGCAGCGCCGGACGTCGGTCTTCGGTGATGTGGCTGGCGGTGCTTGCGTGGCATTGCTCGGTCACTGGCGAGCCCAAGGCATACAAGCGAATATCCAGCACGCCCGGCAACCATTGGCGCAAGCGTTGCGTGATGCGTTTGCCGATGCCCTGCACCGTGGTGTCGAGCGAGTACTGGGTGGTAAATGCCGCGGCTGCGGCAATCAATGCGCTGCCTTCATAGAGTGCAAGGTAGCGCCACTGGAAGTCGGTGACCCCCGCCTGTTCAACGGCCCGGTAATAATCCCAGTCCTCCAGTTCCCCTGGGAAACAGTCATTCCAGGCGCAGCGTTCAATGGCCTCGATAGTTGAAAAGGCTTGGGCGGTAATCACGTCTTGTCCTTAAGCTACGCCAGTTGTCGATACTCTTCACGCTCGCCGGGCTTTATGGAGAGCTGATGGACAAAGTCCGCGCTCAGGTCCACGACACGGCGGTATTCCAGGTCAACTGTGATCATGTGATAGCAGTTGTCCAGCAGGATCTTGGTGACCGGGCCGCCGAGATGGCGTTCGACGTAATCGGCGTTCCAGCGGCTGGTGATGTCGTCTTCGATGGAGTGCAGCACCAGGGCCGGCGTCTTGATCGACGGCATGCGTTTCTTGACCACGGCATTCATCCGGTGCAATTCGCGCACGGTGACGCCTTCCATGGTCAACAGACCGGCATTGCTGCTTTCGCCGTCCTTCATCTGACGTTCGACGATTGCCCGCAGGCGCTCGTTCTTGATGCCATAAGGTGGCTTCTCTTCGAAGCTGCACATGCGCACGCCATACGGAATCTTCATCAACAAAGGCGTCAGGAACGCCAGTTTGTGGATGCTCCAGCCGTCGTAGCGCAGGGTGGTTGAATACATCAGCAGGCCGGCGACCTGTCCTGGATGCTCGGACGCGACGTACATGGACATGACCGCGCCCATGGACAGACCGCCGACGAACACCTGTTCGTGCTTCTGGCGAATGCCCACGAATGTCTTGCGTACACCTTCGTACCAGTCCTGCCAGCCAGTGGCTTGCAGGTCGGCGTTGTCACCGCAGTGCCCGGCCAGGGTTGGCACGTACACCGTGCAACCCGATTTGGCCAGGCCAATGGCAACCCGACGCAACTCCGTCGGGGTGCCGGTCAGGCCGTGGATCAACAACACCGCGACCTCGCCACTGCCGAGAACGAAACCGGTACTACCTTCGCCGAGATCGATCTCTGTTTGGTTCATCGTTTCATGGCCCGGTTCAGCAATTGCTCGAGCAGTTTCAGGCCCAGGTCGATTTCCGCGTAGCTGATTTCCAGCGACGGGGCCAGGGTGATCACGTTCTTGTAGTAGCCGCCCACGTCGAGGATCAGACCCAGTTTCTGACCGTCAACCACCATATCGCCCTTCATGCCTTCCTCGACCATGTAGTCCAGGGTCGCCTTGTCCGGGGTGAAGCCGTCAGTGGTGCAGATTTCGCAGCGCAGGGCCAGGCCCAGGCCGTCGACGTCGCCGATGATCGGGAAGCGTTTCTGCAGCTCTTGCAGGCCTTCGAGGAAGTACTTGCCCTTGGCCATGACCATCGAGCCGTAGTCGACTTCGTGGGTCATCTTGAACATTTCCAGACCGACTGCAGTGCCCAGCGGGTTGGAGGCGAAGGTGGAGTGAGTCGAACCTGGCGGGAAGAGCTTAGGGTTGATCAGCTCTTCGCGAGCCCAGATGCCGCCCAGTGGGTTGAGGCCGTTGGTCAGCGCCTTACCGAAGACGATCACGTCCGGCTTGACGTCGAAGTGTTCGATCGACCACAGCTTGCCGGTACGCCAGAAACCCATCTGGATTTCGTCGACGACCATCAGAATGCCGTGCTGATCCAGCACTTGCTTGAGTTCGCTGTAGAAGTTCATTGGCGGAATCACGTAGCCGCCGGTGCCCTGGATCGGCTCGACGTAGAAGGCTGCGTATTCGCTCTGGCCGACTTTAGGGTCCCACACGCCGTTGTATTCGGTTTCGAACAGGCGGGCGAACTGCTGCACGCAGTGGCTGCCGTATTCTTCCTTGGTCATGCCTTTCGGGCCACGGAAGTGGTACGGGAACGGGATGAAGTTGGCGCGTTCACCGAAGTGACCGTAGCGACGACGGTAGCGGTAGCTCGAGGTGATCGACGAGGCGCCGAGGGTACGGCCGTGGTAGCCGCCTTCGAAGGCGAACATCAGGCTCTTGCCGTTGCTGGCGTTACGTACGACTTTCAACGAGTCTTCGATGGACTGYGAACCGCCGACGTTGAAGTGCACGCGGCCGTCGAGGCCGAACTTGTTCTTGGCGTCGACCGCAATCATTTCCGACAGCTCGATCTTGCCTTTGTGCAGGTACTGGCTGGCGATTTGCGGCAGGGTGTCGATCTGTTGTTTCAGGGCGTTGTTCAGGCGCGGGTTGGCGTAGCCGAAGTTGACCGCCGAGTACCACATTTGCAGGTCGAGGTAGGCCTGGTCGCTGGTGTCCCACACGTACGAGCCTTCGCAACGGCTGAAAATGCGCGGTGGTTCGATGTAGTGAACTGTGTCGCCGTAGGAGCAGTACTTGGCTTCTTTTTCCAGAAGAATCTGGTCTTCTGGTGTAGCAATGCGGATATCAGACATGGTGGAAGAGTTCCTGATTTTGTAGCGAGAGTTCAGAAGAGGTTTCAAGCGTGAAGGAGGTGGCGTTAGCCGCATTGCCGGCCGGCAGCTTGGCCAGCAAGGCCGGAAGTTCGGCGAAGCTGTCGAAGCGGGCATAAGCGATGCCATTGCGTTCGCAATGTTCGGCCAGGCGGTCCTTGGCAAAGACGAAGTCGGCGGTGGACGCCACGCACATGTCGGACTGACCGTCACCGATCACCAGCACGCGTTTGCTGCTGGGCGTGGATTTGCATTTGCAGTTGCCGGAGGCCGCACGACAGGCGTCACTCGAATACGGGAAGTCGATGCGCCAGCTGTTGTTGTCGACCTGGCGCAGGCGGTTGGCGAGGATCGGCAGGAGGCTGACGTAGTTGCGTGCCAGAATCCGCGCGATACCTTGTTCGATGCCGTCACTGACGACTTCGATGGAAGCACCCAGGCCGACCACGTGGTCGACAAAGTCCGGGAAGTCGGCATCGATTTCGACGCTGTCGAAGAACCCGAGCAGTTCATCGGGAGTTGCCTTGACCAGCGAAAGCTGGCGGCTGAGGCATTCACGCGAACCGATAGCACCGCTCAGCCACTCGTCTTCGATCGCTTCCCAGCTCGGGTCGGCGAAACGTTGGAGAATGCTGTCGATTACGTCGGTTCGGGTGATGGTCCCGTCGAAATCACACACGATATGCCAATCAATCATCTGCATTACCTATTGGGCAGGGGCGCGCTGATGCGCTTGCAACGGGGTAGAGCAGGGACTGTRCCAAGTTGTTTCAAGCCCTGTGGGCTAGGGCTCTGAGATATGCTGGGCAGGAAATATGTCCGGCTAGCTACAATTTTTGTAGGTTGCTACAAACAACATGAGTKCTTGCGCAGCAAAGTCGACCTGGGAGTTGATGCGCGCCTGTACTGATAAGGAATCGCTTTATGTTCAGGATTACCTCTGCTGTATTCACTGCCTTGCTGGGCCTTGGCGGCTTTTGCGCCACCGCGCAGGCTGCCGGGATAACCGGTGAGGCGGGGCTCGGCATGAGCAATCAGCCCTATGACCCGACGGGTAGCCGTTATGAAACCGTGCCGGTGCCTTACTTCGATCTGGACTGGGGCGATGTCAGCCTCAGCACCGACGACGGTTTGACCTGGAGCGCCTTGAAAGCCAATGGTTTCAGTGCCGGGCCGTTTCTCAACTACATTCCGGGCCGCAACTCCAATGGCACGCTGCGGGGCCTGCACAATGTGTCGGCCATGGGCGAGGCCGGTGGTTTCGTTCAGTACAGCCCGGCTGATTTCTGGCGCATTTTCGCTTTCGTCGGCCATACCGTGGGGGCTAATCGCGGCCAGGGTGGTGTGCTCGGTCGGGTGGGCGGGGAAGTGGGTTATCCACTGGGGCTGGGGATCATTGGCAGTAGCGAATTGAGCGCCAGTTTTGCCGATCGCCAGCAGACTCAGACGTTCTTTGGTGTTTCCGCAAAAGACGCCCGGGATTCGGAGTTCCGTCCGTACAAGGCCAGTGGCGGCATGCAGAATGTGGCGTTGACCCAGAACTTCGAGTTCCCGCTGGCCGCAAAGTGGTCACTGGTGACAAGTGCCACCTGGAAGCACCTGACCAATTCCGCGGCGGACAGCACTATCGTCAAACAAGAAGGCCGCGTGAACCAGGGCGAAGTACAGGCGGCGATCAGCTACAAATTCAATTGACCATCCCCTGTAGCAGCCTTCGACAGCTGCTACAGGTAAGTTTGGTCTGCCGTTTGCAATAGTTATGGAGAACTCAATTTCTCAGGAGTGCTTCATGGCTCGTCCCGTGTATCGTTTCCTTGCCTATTCGCTGTGGGACCTGGTCCCGATTGCGCTGGGTGTGGCTCATCTGGCGTTTGTCCTGTGGTTGGTGCTGGCCTTCCATGACCTGTCGTGGTGGGCCATTGTGCCGCTGGCGCTGGTCTATGCCGTGAGCCTGTCGTGGAGCATCAACAGCATTTCCCACAATCAGATCCACAACCCGTACTTCACCCTTGGCTGGATGAATCGGGCATTCGATCTGTTGTTGTCGGTCACCATCGGTTTCTCGCAGACGCTCTACCGCGACATCCACAATCGCCATCACCGTGGTAATTCAGACTTGCCGGATGCGCACGGAAAAACCGTCGATCCGCTGTCGATCTACCTGCGTGGCAAGGATGGGCAACCCGAGAACCCCTGGTCGTACACCTTTCTCAGCTTTTTCCGCGATGATCCCAAGCCGTTCTACGAAGAAATGCAGCGCAAGCGGCCGAGCGATGCGCGCTGGGTCAAGGTCGAGATCTATGTGACGGTGGCGGTGTATGTGGCGCTGGCGTTCTATGACTGGCATGCGGTGTTGCTGTTGCTGCCGTTCTGGTATCTGGGCCAGGCACTGTCGTCGCTCAATGGGTATTACGAGCATTTTGGCGGCAATCCGGACTTGCCGATCGCCTGGGGCGTGAGCAGCTACAGCGTGCTTTACAACCTGATCTGGATGAACAACGGCTATCACGCCGAGCACCATTACCGGCCGAAAATGCACTGGACCCAGGTCAAGGCATTCCACCGCGAAATTGCCGAGCAGCAACGTGCGGCAGGGGTGAAGGTGATCCCGGTGTCACACGGTTTGGGCTTTCTGACGGCCCACCGCAAAGGCTGACCCAAAAGCACTTTTGTGGCGAAGGGGTAAGTTAAGCCGCGACACGATCCGTAGCAGTTGGCGAAGCCTGCGTTCGGCTGCGCAGCAGTCGTAAAATCAGACACCACATTTTTTCAGGTTAACCGTGGTGGCAGGGTTTGCGGCCGCTTCGCGGCCGAACGCAGGCTTCGCCAGCTGCTACAGGGAGTGTGCTAAGCCTGAATAGGGTGAGCCCCTCGCCACAGGGAAATGCGTTGTTCTTAGGCCTCTTCGCCTTCCGCCAGCAACGCTATCCCGCCCATGATCACTGCCACGCCCAGCCAGTGCAGCAGGCTGATATGTTCGCCGAGGCCGAGCCACGAGCCGAGCAGCACGCCGACAAACACCAGTGAACTCAGTGGAAACGCCAGCGACAGGCTGCTGCGCCGCAGGATCAACATCCAGACGAAAAACGCCCCGATGTAGCAGGCGATGGCCGTCAGCACCCCAGGATTACCGGCCACGGCGGCCAGCCATTGCAGGTTGAAGTCCATCTGCCCCAGTTGATCGCCACCGACTTTGGTGGCGATCTGACCGCCACTTTCAAAACCGATCAGCAGCATCCAGAGCACCACAGTGCCCAGACGTCCGTGCAACCAACCCATAGTGCTGTTCCTTTCCATCATCGATTGAGCGTCAGACATGGGCGACACACACGAGCATCACGCCCGCCGTAATCACCACGGTGCCCAGCCAGCGCCGGCGGCTGACGGTTTCACCGAGCACCACTTTGCCCGCCAGTACCACGCCGCAATAAGCCAATGCCGCGGATGGGAACAACAGGCTCAGCGGCGCGCGGGACAGGGCTTCGAGCCAGACAAAGAACTCGATGGCGTAGGCGCCGATCCCGCACCAGAGCAACGGCGCGTTGAACACCTGGCCCCAGAATGCATTCAGTCGAAAGCCGCCTTCGAGCTCCGGTAAACGGTCCAGGCCCAGCTTGAAACAAAGCTGGCCGATGACGTCCAGAACAATCGAAAACGCTACCAGTAACACCACGGTCAAGGTCACGGGAATAACTCCTCGAACAGGCTGATCAGCGCCTGGTTGGTTGCCGCATTTCGCAGCAGATCGTCTTCGCTCCAGCGCTCGGGGGACGGCTGGTCGGATTTGGCTTCCCAACGCTTGAGCGCGTTGCTGAAGGCTGGTTGGGCGAACTCGCCGCAGACATCGATGCCGAGGATTCGCTTGCTCGCGGCCAACATCCGCAGGGCTTGCAGCAAGTGCGTCAGCCGCATGCCACCCTGATCCCAGTTGGTCGCGGCGTCTTCGCTGGCCAGCACATCCTTGTCGATGGTAATCCACACCGCTTCGGTCGGCAGGCTCTCGATCAGTTGCTGGAGAAACACCGGCCAGTCGAGGTCGGCCAGGTTACGCCAGTGCAGCAGGTTTTCCCGCTGTTGATGCCCGGCACCATCGCCGATGAAACCCCAGACCTGGGACGGCGGATGCTGCCAGGGGAACAGCTGCAAGTCGCCACGCTTCAGCGCGCCGACGTTACCGCCACGCAGTTGCGGGTTATGCAGGTCATCGCTGCACGGTCCGAGGGTGACGATGCGTTTGATGTTCGGCAGCTTCAGTGCCCGGTTGACCCATGAACCGCAATGCCGACGCGGCGCGAAACGCACCCAGTCGGGATGGTTGTCGAAATGAATCAGGCTGACTGGCTCGGTAATTTCGGCGAGAAAAGCCGGAGTCAGGTGGTGGTAGTCACCGGAACCTATAAAGAAAATTTCCGGCTGCGGCCCCGTATGGCGGGGCCGTTCGCGCAGGCGTTCGGAAAAGCGTCGATAGTTTTTCTCGCTGGACCACAAACGCAGTTTGGGGCCCAGATCGAGCAGGTCCAGACGTTTCGCGCGCCCGCTTTCCAGCAGGCGGGCAATCGGCGCCTGGGCTGTCAGGCTATGGTCGAGGTCCAAGATATTCAAAACGTATTTTTACCCATGGCAGCGCCCCTCCAAAGCCGGTGCAGTCGATCGCGAGCGCAGGCCGGGCGGGCTTTAGGGGTTAAATGCAAGGGACGGGCCAGCCACGATCGGAACGCTGTTCCATTGTGGTCAGGCGTGAACGCGGACCCAAACGGAAACCAACACCGTTGCCGCCATCAGCCACGCAAGCGCAGCCACCGCCAGCGAGGCCTCCAGTCGCAGCCGATCCACCATCACATACAACGTCGCCAGATAAACGAAGTACGGAATGATCGACCACATGCCAAATACGATGGTGGTCTTCAGATCGTCCAGCGAGCGGCCCTTGCCGACGATGTAATGGGCAATCAGGGCAAAGGTCGGAAACAGTGGCACCAGGCCTGCGATGTAATAGTTTCTGGTTTTGGCGAGGAAGGCGAGGATCACCACCACCGCGGCGCCCAGTGCAGCTTTTAACAGTAGATCCACGAAAACTCTCGCAGTGGGTTAGTGGCTCAAGCCGTATTTTTTAACTTTGTCGAACAGCGTGGTCTTGGCCATTCCCAGTTCCTGGCTGGCCTGGGTCAGGTTGCCGCCGCTGCGCTGCAAGGCATCGTTGAGCAGGTTGCGTTCGAAGGCTTCCACCGCTTCGGAGAACGCCAGGCCCTGGGCGGTGCCGCCGGTGCCGGACTTCTTGAAAGCCGGCAAACCCAGGGCAAATCGCTCGGCGACGTTGCGCAGTTCGCGCACGTTGCCGGGCCAGTCGTGGCTCATCAGGTTCGACAGGGTCTGGTTGTCCAGTTCAGGCAGCGCACGGTCAAAGCGCAGGGACGACTGCTGCAAGAAGTGTTCGAACAATTGCAGGATGTCTTCGCGACGCTCACGCAGCGGCGGCAACTCCAGCGTCACTACGTTCAAGCGGTAATACAGGTCGCTGCGAAACTGACCGGCGCGGCTCAAGTCGTCGAGGTCGGACTTGGTCGCCGCGATCACCCGGCAGTCGACCGCGACGCTCTGGTTCGAGCCGAGCCGCTCCAGCGTGCGCTCCTGCAATACCCGCAGCAGTTTGATTTGCAGCGGCAATGGCATGCTTTCTACTTCGTCGAGGAACARCGTGCCGCCRTCGGCGTGTTCGATCTTGCCGATCCGSCGTTTKCCGGCACCGGTGAATGCATTCGCTTCGTGACCGAAGATTTCACTTTCGAACAGGTTCTCCGGCAGGCCACCGCAGTTCAGCGCGACGAATTGCTTCGACTGACGGCGGCTGAAGTCGTGCAGGCAACGCGCGACCAGTTCTTTGCCGGTGCCGGTCTCGCCTTCGATCAACACGTTGGCCGAGGTGTCGGCGACGTTGGCGATCAGCTCGCGCAGGTGCTGCATGGCGGGCGAGCGCCCGATGATCCGCCCCTCCAGGGAATCACGCTCGGCCAGTTGCCGGCGCAGTGAGGTCACTTCGCGGGCGAGGCTGCGTTGCTCCAGGGCGCGGCGTGCGACGTCGACCAGGCGTTCGGGGGAGAACGGTTTCTCCATGAAGTCGTAGGCGCCTTTTTGCATCGCGCCAACCGCCATCGAGATGTCGCCATGGCCGGTAATCAGCACTACCGGCAGGCTGCGATCGCGGGCCTTGAGGCGGTTCAGCAGTTCCAGGCCATCGATGCCCGGCAGGCGAATGTCGCTGATGACGATCCCGGCAAAGTCGTCGCCGACCCGCGCCAGGGCCTCTTCTGCGCTGCCAACGCCTTCGCAGGGGATATCTTCCAGCGCCAGCGCCTGCTGGCAACCGAGCAGGACATGGGGATCGTCTTCGACGATCAGCACACTAAGGTCGTTGTTCATATCGGCTCGGCGGGAAGGGGGCTTACCAACGGTAAGCTGAGGACGAAAGCGGTACCACCGCTGGCCGGGTGCTCGACGCCGAGATGACCGCCGGTGGCGGCCGCCAGGCTCGCCGACAGGGTCAGGCCAAGGCCCAGGCCCTGCTCGCCGGGTTTGGTGGTAAAGAAAGGTTCGAACAAATGCTTGCGGGCTTCGGCGTCGATACCGTGGCCGTTATCGCGGACGCGCAGGCGATATTTACCGTCGACAACCTCACCTTCCAGCCATAGTTCGGGCAATGGCTGCGCTTGCATAGCGTCCAGGGCGTTGCCGATCAGGTTGACCAGGATCTGTTCCAGGCGGGTCTGGTCGATCTGTACTTGCACGTCGCTGAACTCGCGGTGCAACAGCAAACGAGCGCTTTCAAGGCGTGCGCCGAGCAACTGCAAGGCGGCATCTACCGCTTTACCGAGGCTGGCCTGGCCCTGATCGTCGCCGCGCCGGGCAAAGGAGCGCAGGCTGGCGGTGATCCGGCCCATGCGGTCGATCAGATCGTTGATGGTTTTCAGGTTGGCACTGGCGATGTCCAGCTGACCGCGCTCGAGAAAGCGCACGGTATTGCCGGACAAGGTGCGCAACGCGGCCAGCGGCTGGTTCAATTCGTGGGCAATGCTGGTGGACATCTGGCCGATGGCCGCGAGTTTACCGGCCTGTACCAGTTCGTCCTGAGCCCGACGCAAGGTTTCTTCAGCCTGGCGCCGTTCGCGGATCTGGCTTTTCAGGCGCTCGTTGCTGGCCCGCAGGTCGGTAGTGCGTTCGGTAATCTTGCGTTCGAGCTGATTGTTGGCTTCTTGCAGCGCTTCGCGGGCGGCGAGGCGGGTGGCGATGACTTTGCGCCGTTCGTTCCAGGCAATCAGCAGGAACGCCACCAGCGCGAAGGCCACAGCGACCAGGATGCCCTGGTTGATCGCTTCCCGACGCAAATCCCCGAGCGGTGTGAGCAGGGTGAAATTCCACGGTGTATCGCTCAAGGAGCGGGTCTGCGACAGGTAACTGATTTCCTGCTCATCCGAGACCAGCTCGGCGTTGGCCGGGAAGGTGATTTTCTCCACGCCTTCGGACAGCCGCTCGCGGGCCAGCGGTTCCAGTTCGTTGAGCGGGTACCAGTAATATTGCAGGCTGCGGGCCAGGCGTTCCTTGGTGTCGTCGCTGAGCGGGCGAACCGACTTGAGCCGCCGCGCCGGGTCGCTGGACAGGATGATGATGCCATTCTCGTCGCTGACGAAGGCTTCCAGGCGTGCCCGCTGCCAGCGTTCTTCCATGGCTTCGAGGCGGACTTTGACCACTGCGACGCCGATGATTTTGCCTTGTTCCTCCAGGCCGTGGGCCAGGTAGTAGCCGGGCTCGCCGTTGGTGCTGCCGATGCCGTAGAAACGACCGGGCTGACCGCGTACGGCATTCTGGAAATACGCACGGAAGGACAGGTCTTCGCCGAGGTAGCTGTCGACATCGCGCCAGTTACTGGTGGCCAGTACCCGACCGGTGGTGTCCATCACGTAGATTGCCCGACTGCGGCTGCGCCGGTTCAGGCCTTCGAGGTAATTGTTGACCGCTTGCCGGTGCTCTGGCGTAGGGTCGGTCAGCAGCTCTGAAACACCCGATTCGAGTTCCAGCAGGCTGGGCAAGTAGGTGTATTTGCTGATCTCGCTTTCGACCGCGCGGGCGTGCAGTTCCAGCTGACGTTGACCGTTCTCGCTCAGGCTGCGAATACCGTAGTGCTCACTGACCCAGAACCATCATCGTTGACTGTTATACCGTCTTCGCGAGCAAGCCCGCTCCCACATTGGGCGGCGGTGGTATTGAGCTTGTACTCGATCCCGGTTTTTTAGTGCTGCAGAATCTTGTCGAGGAAGTGCTGCGCACGGTCGGAGCGGGCGTTGATGTCGCCGAAGAACTCTTCCTTCTTGCAGTCTTCGATGATTTTGCCCTGATCCATGAAGATCACCCGATCCGCCACTTTACGGGCGAAGCCCATTTCGTGGGTGACGCACATCATGGTCATGCCTTCGTGGGCCAGTTGCACCATCACGTCGAGTACTTCGTTGACCATTTCCGGGTCGAGCGCAGAGGTCGGTTCGTCGAACAGCATGACGATCKGGTCCATCGCCAGTGCACGGGCAATCGCCACACGCTGTTGCTGACCACCGGAGAGCTGGCCCGGATGCTTGTGGGCGTGAGCCGAAAGGCCGACGCGCTCAAGCAGTTGCAGACCCTTTTTGGTGGCTTCTTCCTTGCTGCGGCCCAACACCTTGATCTGCGCGATGGTCAGGTTTTCGGTGATGGTCAGGTGCGGGAACAGTTCGAAATGCTGGAACACCATGCCAACGCGCGAGCGCAGTTTCGGCAGGTCGGTCTTCGGGTCGGCGATGGAGGTGCCATCGACCACCACGTCGCCTTTCTGGAACGGTTCCAGGGCGTTGACGCATTTGATCAGGGTGGATTTGCCGGAGCCGGACGGCCCGCACACCACAATCACTTCGCCTTTTTTGACCTCGGTGCTGCAATCAGTCAGTACCTGGAAGTCGCCATACCACTTGTTGACCTTCTTGATAGAAATCATACGGCAAACCTTTTTTGCAGACGCTTGACCAGCCGTGAGGCGGCAAAGCTGATTGTGAAGTACACCAGACCTGCGACGATCAGGAACTCATTGGCGCGGCCGATGATGTCGCCACTGGCCCGCGTAGCATTGAGGAAGTCCACCAGGCCGACCGTGTAGACCAGCGAGGTGTCCTGAAACAGGATGATGCTTTGTTGCAGCAACAGCGGGGTCATCTTGCGAAACGCTTGCGGCAGGATGATCAGGCGCATCATCTGGCTGTAGCTCATGCCCAACGCCTTGGCTGCACCCATCTGACCTTTGGGAATCGACTGCACACCGGCCCGGACGATTTCGCAGAAGTACGCCGCTTCGAACATCATGAAGGCCACGATGCACGAGGTGAACGCACCGATCGGCGTGTCTTCGCCGGTGATCCAGCGCAGCACGAACGGTACCGCCAGGTAGAACCAGGTGATCACCAGCAGCAGCGGGATCGAGCGGAAGTAGTTCACGTAAGCGCCGGCAATGTTCGACAGCAGCTTGCTGTGAGACAGCCGCATCAGCGCCAGGAGAGTGCCGAGGATGATCCCGCCGACGACGCCGAGCACCATCAGTTGCAGGGTCATGACCATGCCGTTCCACATGCCGGGGACGGCCTGGACGACGCCACTGAAATCGAGATCCATTATTTACCCCCCACGGAAATCAGGCCGGGCACCGCAACTTTCTTCTCGACCATGCGCATCAGCAGCATCAGGCTCATGTTCAGGGTGAAGTAGATCAGGGTGGCCAGGGTGAAGGCTTCGAACAGGTTGGCGGAGAACTCTGCGGTCTGTTTGGTCTGCGCGAGCAGCTCCATCAGGCCGATCAAGGAGGCGACGGAGGAGTTCTTGAACACGTTCAGGAATTCCGAGGTGAGCGGCGGAATGATGATCCGGTAGGCTTGGGGCAGCAGCACATTCCAGTAGATTTGCGGCAGCTTGAAGCCCATGGCACGGGCAGCCGATTCCTGGCCACGCGGCAGCGCCTGGATACCCGTGCGCACTTGCTCGCACACTCGGGCGGCGGTGAACAGGCCCAGGCACACGACGACGCTCAGGTAGGCCGAGGTGGTCGGGTTCAGGTCCTGCTTGTACCAGTCCTGCAGGTTTTGCGGCAACAGGTCGGGCACCAGGAAGTACCAGATGAACAGCTGAACCAGCAGCGGTACGTTACGAAAGAGTTCCACATAGCAGGTGGCGATGCCCGATACCAGGCGATTCGGTACGGTACGCATGACGCCGAGCACCGAGCCCAGCGTCAAGGCGACGATCCAGGCCACGATGGCGATGGCGATGGTCCAGCCCAATCCCGTGATGAACCAGTCGAGATAGGTCTCGCTGCCCACGCCGGTGGACTTGAAGAACACGCCCCAATCCCAGTTGTAATTCATTAGGGTCTCCCCTCAGATCAATCGATGTACAAGTGCCCGCCTGGGGAAACTCCGTCTTGCGGACCATGCAGCCGTAGATTTCATAGGACTGAGCAGTACCGGTCACGGCCCAGTCAGTCGGATTCTTGGCCTTGGCCATTTCACCGGCCAGCAAGGCGTCGTCCATCATGAAGGCGACAGCACGGCCCGATTCCAGCATCTGGAAGGATTCGCCATGGTCTTTGGCGGAGATGACGTTCATGCCCATCTGCTTGTCGGCGTTCATCGACTTCAGAATGCGCTCGGACGTGGTGCCGGCGGTGGTCACGACATTCTTGCCTTTGAGTTCGGCGAAGTCTTTGTAGGTCGAGTCTTTTTTCGACAGCAGCTTGGTGCCGATTTCGAAGATGCCAACGGAGAAATCAACTTGTTGCTGACGCTCGGTGTTGTTGGTGGTGGAACCGCACTCGACGTCCACAGTGCCGTTTTGAACCAGTGGAATACGGGTTTGCGAGGTGACCAGGTTGTACTTGACCTTCAGGTTTGGCATATCCAGGTCTTTCTTGATGGCTTCGACGATTTTCAGCTGAATATCGTGGGAGTAGCCGACCGGTACACCGGAAGCATCTGCAATGTAGGAAAACGGAATAGAAGCGTCACGATGCCCCAGGGTAATGGTGCCGGACTCTTTGATCTTTTTCAGGGTGCCGGTGAGTTCGGCGGCGAAAACTGGCGAGCTGATCAGAGCGGCCGCAATGGCTGCGCCCAGGATATGGGGAACGATGCGCATCAAATTTTCCTCTACATTGTTTTTATATGGAGCCAGTTTATCGGCCCTTTTGTACTGCGGAATGCCTTGACGGCTCCTGAAGTGTTGGCACATCAGACATTCGTCCCAAGTTGTAGAGCATGAGTCGTGCCAGTCCAGAATTAATAAGTTAACTTATTGATTTTAAAAGATATTTAATATTTATAGGGTTGGATTCAGGACTCGATAATCCGGTTAACCGAATCGACTGATGGGTCGCGTTCGGAAAACCGAATGCAAAAAATCGCAGCCAGCGGCAGCACCTGCGCTGGAATGCGATTCCCTGTGAGTTGCCGCAGACCACGATGCCGATGATCTGAATGGCAGCGGAATTTTTCACCTTCATTGCGGAGTTTCAACGGATGAAAGTCCTCGGCATCCTTTGCCTTCTCCTGACCCTCGGCGGTTGCAGCTCCTTGCTGTTCTACCCCGATCCCGGCCTGCCGTTTACCCCGCAAAAGGCCGGGCTTGAATACCGTGACGTCACCTTGACCACCGCCGACGGCGTGAAACTCAACGGTTGGTGGCTGCCGGCCAAAAAAGGCGTAGCGGTCAAGGGCACGGTGCTGCACTTGCACGGCAATGGTGGAAATCTCGCCGGGCATCTGGGGGCCAGTTGGTGGCTACCGAAGCAGGGTTACCAGGTGCTGCTGGTGGACTATCGCGGCTATGGGCTGTCGCAGGGTAAACCCGGCCTTCCTGCTATCTATCAGGACATCGACGCTGCATTCAAATGGCTGGACCAGGCGCCAGAAGTTCAGGGCAAACCGTTGATCGTCCTGGGCCAGAGCCTTGGCGGTGCGCTGGTCGTGCATTATCTGGCTGAACACCCCGAGCGTCAGCCCCGGCTCAAGGCTCTGGTCCTCGACAGTGTGCCGGCCAGTTACCGGGATGTCGGGCGGTACGCACTGAGTTCGTCGTGGATGACCTGGCCGTTTCAGGTGCCGTTGTCCTGGCTGGTGCCGGACGCCGACAGCGCGATCTACGCCATGCCGCAGCTCAATGGCGTGCCAAAACTGATCTTCCACAGTATCGACGATCCGCTCGTGCCTCTTTCCAATGGCATCCGACTGTATCAAGCTGCGCCCGCGCCCAGGGTTCTGCAACTGACCCGAGGCGGGCACGTGCGGACCTTCAGCGTCCCGACCTGGCGCACTGTCATGCTGCGTTACCTCGATGACCCGCAGCATTTCAACGGTCTGCGCCGCCTGGGCGAAACGCCCAATTACCCGGCACCCCCGAATTCAGAAGTTGAACCTCCAGAGAGTCCGCAATGAGTGAAGAACGTAACGCCATCCCGCTGATCATCACCGGTATCTGCAGCATCCTCGGCACGGTCGGGGCCTTGTGGTACTACGGCTACCTGCACTTCGCCAAACCGGAAGACGCGTTGCTGCTCAACGACTTCACCATGCTCAAGACCGTACCGGGCGAAGACTACAAGGTCTCCCTGGAGCCGGCCGCGCAAGTCGCCCAGTGTGTCGATGGCGTGCTGGTGCTGTTCGACACCGAACAGAAAGGCCTGACCGGCGTGCTGGTCAACAACAAGAAGAAGGCCGTGCGTTGCATGGGGCAGGAAACGCCGCAGCTCGAACAGTAATCCCGGCGACGTGAACCTTTGTGGCGAGGGAGCTTGCTCCCGCTGGCCTGCGAAGCAGGCCTGAAAGCTGTCACCTCGTTGTTTCAGATAGACCACCTCAGTCGAGTTACGACTGCTGCGGGTCCCGGCGGGAGCAAGCTCCCTCGCCACAGGTCCTCAGTGTTTTTGCTTGCCGTTCTGCGCCGATAAATCATGCAGATGGCGCCGCGACAATTCGAGAAAACGCGGTGTCGGGCCAACGTCTTCGTAGAGCGGGTCGCCTTCCTCATCGGTTGCGACCACATGCTGACCCTTGATGTAAGGGAAACTCGCTTCGAGCTCTTCCAGGGCGGCCCCGATCAGTTCGCCCAGCAGTTCTTCGGGGTGGCGTTTGGGGTACATCTCGGTAAGCGCCGCCAACCGCGCCGCGGCTTCGACGTCCAGGTGAATGGTGTAGCCGGTCTTGGTCAAACGGCCTTTGGCGGTTTCTTCCCAATGTTGGGCTAGCTCACGGATTTTCATAATGACCTCAATAGGCACCTGCGGGTGGCAGGGGAGATGAGTGTCCGGCCGTGGCCGGTGGCAAGCCTTTGTACGGCTTATTCTTCAGACTAGCCCCAACCTTCGGGATTTACCGTCGATTTGTCGTCTGACTTGTAAGAACCCGCTGTGGACGGCACTCTTGGAGTCGACCGCCATTCGCTGGAGAACTGCTGATGACTGATATCGATGCACGCTTGCGCGAGGATGTTCACCTGCTGGGTGAGTTGTTGGGCAACACCATTCGTGAGCAGTACGGGGATGGCTTTCTCGACAAGATCGAGCTGATCCGCAAGGGTGCCAAGGCGGACCGTCGTGGCTCGACCGACGCTGAACTGCGCGCCAGTCTCAACCAGTTGACTGAAGATGAACTGCTGCCAGTGGCGCGAGCGTTCAACCAGTTCCTGAACCTGGCGAACATCGCCGAGCAATATCAGYTGATTCACCGCCGCGAAGAGTCMCAACCGGCRCCGTTCGAGGCGCGGGTGTTGCCCGAACTGCTCGCCCGCCTGCGGGCTGAAGGACATGGCAGCGACGCGCTGGCGCGGCAATTGGGGCGGTTGGAAATCGAGCTGGTGCTGACGGCGCACCCGACTGAAGTCGCCCGCCGGACCTTGATCCAGAAATATGATGCCATCGCCGCGCAACTGGCGGCGCTGGATCACCGTGACCTGACCCGCGCCGAGCGCGAGCAGATCAAGTCGACCTTGCAGCGCCTGATCGCCGAAGCCTGGCACACCGAAGAAATTCGCCGCACCCGGCCAACCCCGGTCGATGAAGCCAAGTGGGGCTTTGCGGTGATCGAGCATTCGCTGTGGCAGGCGATTCCCAACTACCTGCGCAAGGCCGACCAGGCCCTGCACGCGGCCACCGGTCTGCACTTGCCGCTGGAGGCAGCGCCGATTCGCTTCGCCTCGTGGATGGGCGGCGACCGTGATGGCAACCCGAACGTCACCGCCGAGGTGACCCGTGAGGTCTTGCTATTGGCGCGCTGGATGGCGGCCGACCTTTACCTGCGCGATGTCGATCAACTGGCCGCCGAGTTGTCGATGCAGCAGGCCAGCACCGAGTTGAGAGCCAAGGCTGGGGACAGCGCCGAACCTTACCGTGCAGTGCTTAAACAGCTGCGTGAACGCCTGCGCGCGACCCGTAACTGGGCGCAGGCATCCTTGACCGCAAGCACCCCGGCGCCGGCCGATGTGCTGCAAAACAACCGTGAGCTGCTGGATCCGCTGGAGCTGTGCTATCAGTCGCTGCATGAATGCGGCATGGGCGTGATCGCCGACGGCCCGTTGCTTGATTGCCTGCGTCGGGCAGTGACGTTCGGCCTGTTCCTGGTGCGACTGGACGTGCGCCAGGACTCGTCGCGGCATGCGTCGGCGATGACCGAAATCACCGACTACCTTGGGCTCGGTCGCTATGAAGACTGGGACGAGGAAGCGCGCATCAGCTTCCTGATGAGCGAGCTGAACAATCGTCGGCCACTCCTGCCGGCCTATTTCAAACCTTCGGCCGACACCGCCGAAGTCCTGGCGACGTGTCGTGAAATCGCAGCGGCGCCGGCGGCGTCGCTCGGCTCGTATGTGATCTCCATGGCGGGTGCCGCGTCGGACGTGCTCGCCGTGCAACTGCTGCTTAAAGAATCTGGCGTGTTGCGACCCATGCGCGTCGTGCCGCTGTTCGAAACCCTGGCTGACCTTGATAACGCCGGCCCGGTGATCGAAAAGCTGTTGCTGTTGCCAGGTTACCGCTCGCGGTTGCAGGGCCCGCAGGAAGTGATGATCGGCTATTCCGACTCGGCCAAGGACGCCGGCACCACGGCAGCGGCCTGGGCTCAGTACCGGGCGCAAGAGCGCCTGGTGGATATCTGCCGCGAGCAACAAGTCGAGCTGCTGTTGTTCCATGGTCGCGGCGGCACCGTAGGCCGTGGCGGTGGCCCGGCGCATGCGGCGATTCTGTCGCAGCCACCGGGGTCGGTGGCCGGGCGTTTCCGCACCACCGAGCAAGGGGAAATGATTCGGTTCAAATTCGGTCTGCCGGACATCGCTGAGCAAAACCTCAACCTGTATCTGGCGGCGGTGCTCGAAGCAACGCTGTTGCCGCCGCCACCGCCGGAACCCGCGTGGCGCGGCCTGATGGACGAATTGGCGGCCGATGGCGTCAGCGCTTATCGCGCCGTGGTGCGGGAGAATCCGCAGTTCGTCGAGTATTTCCGTCAGTCCACCCCCGAGCAGGAACTGGGGCGCTTGCCGCTCGGCAGCCGTCCGGCCAAGCGTCGTGCTGGCGGGATCGAAAGCCTGCGGGCGATTCCGTGGATCTTCGGCTGGACCCAGACCCGCCTGATGCTGCCGGCCTGGCTCGGTTGGGAAGCGGCGTTGAGCAACGCCTTGGCGCGCGGTGAGGGCGAGTTGCTGGCGCAGATGCGTGAGCAGTGGCCGTTCTTCCGCACGCGCATCGACATGCTGGAGATGGTGCTGGCCAAGGCTGACGCGGACATCGCCCAGTCCTACGACGAGCGATTGGTTACGCCTGATTTGCTACCTTTGGGTGCGCATTTACGCGACCTATTGTCGCAGGCGTGTGCCGTGGTCCTTGGCTTGACCGGTCAGTCGCAGCTGCTGGCACATAGCCCTGACACCCTGGAGTTCATCCGTTTGCGCAACACCTACCTCGATCCGCTACATCTATTGCAGGCTGAACTCCTGGCTCGCTCGCGACAGCCGGATGTGGTGCAGGGCAGCCCGGTGGAGCAAGCGTTGCTGGTGTCTGTGGCGGGGATTGCCGCCGGTTTACGGAATACCGGCTAAGGTATTTTGCGGAGTGTCGCAGGCAATATTACTGCGACAAGCGACCGGTCCGCGGGGGCCGGTCGCACTTGTCAGGCGACACTTTGTTATGGGGTTGCGACTTGGATCGCCTCCTCGCCAGGGCGTAACAGGCACGGGTTGCTCCGACTTTCGGCGGCTTGTGTGGTCAGGGCCTGCTGTGTATCTTGATCAGCCTTTGGCCGTTTGGGCGGCCCACGACCCTATTTTTGAGATTGGCCCCACGCGGCAAATCCGATCGTTATCTAAATAAGAAATTGAGGAGCACATCGATGCGCGTCATTCTGCTGGGAGCTCCCGGGGCCGGTAAAGGTACTCAGGCTAAGTTCATCACTGAAAAATTCGCTATTCCACAGATCTCCACCGGCGACATGCTGCGTGCTGCCGTCAAGGCCGRCACCGAGCTGGGCATTAAAGCCAAGAGCATCATGGACGCAGGCGGYCTGGTCTCCGACGACCTGATCATCGCACTGGTCAAGGATCGTATCGCCCAGCCTGATTGCGCCAACGGCTTCCTGTTCGACGGTTTCCCGCGCACCATTCCTCAGGCTGAAGCCCTGGTCGATGCCGGTGTAGAACTGGATCACGTGGTTGAAATCGCCGTTGATGACGAGGAAATCGTCCAGCGTATCGCCGGTCGTCGTGTACACGAAGCCAGCGGCCGCGTTTACCACACCGTCTACAACCCGCCGAAAGTCGCGGGCCAGGACGACGTCACCGGCGAAGCGCTGGTGCAGCGTAAAGACGACACTGAAGAAACCGTGCGTCATCGTCTGTCGGTCTACCATTCCCAGACCAAGCCACTGGTGGATTTCTACCAGCAACTGTCGGCTGCCCAAGGCAAGCCGAAGTACAGCCACATTGCAGGCGTCGGTTCGGTTGAAGCGATCACCGGCAAGGTGCTTGAAGCGCTGAGCTGAGAAAGCTGCATGACGGCAAGGTCACGAGTCATTACGAGGTGATCCCGCGCCTGCATGCGCAGAAGTTGTTGCCGATGATCCAGCAGTTGCTGGCGGATGCAGGCACCACCTTGCAAGCGGTCGATGCGATTGCCTTTGGTCGCGGCCCGGGTGCGTTCACTGGCGTGCGAATCGCCATTGGCGTGGTTYAGGGCCTGGCATTTGCGCTGGATCGTCCGGTGTTGCCGGTGTCCAACCTGGGGGTACTGGCGCAGCGCGCATTGCGCGAGCACGGTGCACATCAGGTCGCGGCGGCCATCGATGCGCGGATGGATGAAGTCTATTGGGGGTGCTACCGCGAAACCGCCGGCGAAATGCGGCTGGTGGGGGCTGAGGCGGTGTTGCCGCCAGAAGTCGCGGCATTGCCGGCAGAGGCCTCGGGCGACTGGTTCGGCGCGGGTACCGGTTGGGGCTATGGCGAGCGCATCGCGGTCAACCTGATCGGCCAGGATGCCAGCATGTTGCCTCACGCCGAAGACTTGCTGACCCTGGCCCGTTTTGCCTGGGAACGCGGCGAAGGCATCCCGGCGGACGACGCGCAGCCGGTTTACCTGCGCGACAAAGTGGCAACTCCCAAAGCCCGGTAATCCGCAGTAATGTGGGAGCGAGCCTGCTCGCGAAAGCGGTGTGTCAGTCAACATCACTGTTGAATGTGAAACCGTCTTCGCGAGCAGGCTCGCTCCCACAGGGTTGAACACGCTTCCCACCATCAGCATTCCAATCCCGGCCAATGGTCAGTTTCTAACGCGCGCTTTTAAACCTTTTCCGGTTTCTGTGCTCTAGTTATCACTTGGGAATTTGCGCACACCGGTAAGTGCCGCTAAATTGCCATCATCGATAGCGAGTTTGTAACTATGCGCATAGACGGCTTTGCCTCTCAGTCCTACCCCATCAAGCGCAAGCCACGCAAAGGCGATGTGTCGGTGGACGAGTCCCTCGAGGATATCGATGGCGAGCAGGAGTTTCCTTCTGAGGAGCAACTGGCCGCCCGCGCCGCCAAGGCTTCTGCGCAACGCCTGAGCAATCTTCCCGCCCGTCAGCAGGACATGATCTACCACCGTGCCATGAGCAAAAGCGTGGCGATGGCCCTGGCCAGCTATCTGAGTACCGCAGCTTTCGTCGATTGGGATATGGAAGTGCTGGGTCTCGACCTGCACATCTGATGCGGTTGCCTTATTACCTCGGTTGCCCGTCCTGGAGCGAAAACGCCTGGCGCGAGTACCTGTATCCGCAAAACGCCCGCCCTAATGAATTTCTCGGCCTGTACTCACAGGTGTTCAACGCCGTTGAAGGCAACACCACGTTCTACGCACGCCCTGCGCCGGCGACGGTAGAGCGCTGGGCGCAGACGATGCCCGAAACCTTTCGTTTTACCGCCAAATTCCCCGGCGACATCAGCTATGGCGGCGACCTGCGCGAGCAACTGAGCGCCGCCGAAACCTTCGTGCAATTGCTCAGCCCGCTCGGTGAGCGGGTTTCACCGCTCTGGTTGCAACTGTCGGCAGCCTTTACCCCGCAACGGCTGGGCGAGCTGGCCGGGTTTATCGATGGGGTGCAGCGGCCGTTGGCCGTTGAAGTGCGGCATCGGGACTTCTTCGCCAAAGGCGATGCCGAGCGCAGGCTCAATCGGCTGTTGCTGGATCGTGGTGTGGAGCGCATTTGCCTTGATCCACGGGCGCTGTTCAGTTGCACGTCGACTGAACCTTCAGTGCTTCATGCGCAATCGAAAAAGCCCAAGGTGCCACCGCGTCCGGCGGCTTTTACTCAATTCCCGCAGGTGCGTTTCATCGGTCATCCGCTGCTTGAAGCCAACGATACGTTCCTGACGCCGTGGGTCGAGAAAATCGCCGAATGGATCGAGGAGGGCCGCACGCCGTACATCTTCCTGCACACCGCCGACAACCTGCTGGCCGCCGCGTTGGCGCAACGCTTTCATACTCGGTTGATGGCGCGTTTGCCTGGCTTGCCGGCGCTGCCTGAGCTATACAGAGAACCCGCCGCCGAGCAGCTTGGGTTGCTCTGACGACGGGTCTTTCCCTTCTGCAGGAGTGAGCCAATGGATGTGCAAACCCTTAAAGCTCAGGCCTTCAAGGCCTTACACGAAGGTGCCGGAGCTTTTGTGATCCCCAACCCGTGGGACGCCGGTTCGGCAAAAATGCTGGCCGGCCTGGGTTACCAGGCGCTGGCAACCACCAGTGCTGGCTATGCTTTTTCGCTGGGCCGCCCGGATGGCGCGGTCAAACTCGAAGAGACACTGGTCAACGTTCGGGCGATTGTCGCCGCGAGCGATCTGCCGGTCGCAGTCGATCTGGAAAACGGTTTTGCCGACAGCCCGCAAGAGTCCGCCGGGAGCCTGCTGCGTGCCGCCGCTGCCGGCGCGGTCGGTGGCTCGATCGAAGACGCTACCGGCCGTGAAGACGGCCCGATTTACTGCTTTGAACACGCCGTCGCGCGGATCGAGGCGGCCGTTGCGGCGGCGCGCAGTTTGCCGTTCCCGTTCACCCTGACCGCGCGTGCCGAGAATTACCTGCACGGTAATCCGGACCTGGACGACACCATTCGCCGCTTGCAGGCCTTTGCCGAGGCGGGCGCCGATGTGCTGTATGCGCCGGGCCTGCGCAACGCTGAAGAGATACTGGCGGTGGTCCGCGCCGTGGCGCCGAAACCGGTCAATGTGCTGATGTCCGGCGGTCTCAAGTTGAACGTTGCGCAGCTCAGTGAAATGGGCGTCAAACGGATCAGCGTCGGCTCGGCCATGGCCCGTGCCGCCTACGGTGCGTTCTATCAGGCCGCTCAGGAAATTCAGTCGCACGGCACCTTCGATTTTGCCGACCGCGCGCTGCCGTTCGGGCAGATCAATCAACTGTTCAAAGGCTGACCCACAGGGAGTTGTCGTGCGGTTTCTGAAAGTGCTGTTGGCGGTGGTGTTGGTGATGGGCGGGTTGCTGGTGGGTGTCTGGCGCGGTTGGCTGCCGTTGCCGGCGGCCTGGAACCCTTGGGCGCCGCTGGATGTCCGGGCCACGCCGAACCTGCTGACCCGCTTCAAATTGATGAGACTGCGCGATAACCCTGAACTCTGCGACCAGGTGCTCAACGGTGCCGGGTTGAAGTACAGCCGCCAGGCCGACAGCAACCCGGACGTCGATTGCCCGCTGAACAACACCCTGCGCGTGCAGGGCGGCGAGGTGGCGCTGAGCAGCAGCTTCCTCGCCAGTTGCCCGCTGGCGGTGGCGTTTGTGCTGTTCGAGCGGCATGCCCTGCAACCGGCGGCGCAGGCCATGTATGGGCAGGCGGTAGCGCGGGTCGATCACCTCGGCAGTTTTGCCTGCCGCAACATGTACAACCTCGAAAACGGCTCGCGCAGCCAGCACGCGACGGCCGATGCACTGGATATCGCCGGCTTTCGCCTGGCGGACGGGCGCAGTATCAGCGTGCTGCGGGACTGGCCGAAGGACAATGACGATGCGCGTTTTCTACGCAAGGTTCGCGATGGCGCGTGTGACATGTTCAGCGTGGTGTTGAGCCCGGACTACAACACCGCTCATCGCAACCATTTTCATCTGGATGTCGGGCCGTGGTGGGTGTGTCGCTGAGGCTGAAGTTGAGGCTCAGGCGGCGATGCGCAGGTTTTGCAGGACGATCGGGCGGGCCCAGCCGTTATCGAAGTCGAATTGCTTCTGTTGCTCGACCAACTCTTCATGCGGGTAAGGGGTTGCCGGTTTATCCAGCAGATCGAGTTCGAACTCGGCAATCGGCAGATGCAACGGACGCGGTTGCGGTGCCGGGCCTGGCGCGGGCAATGGCTGACCGGCAGCCAGGACGATCGGGCGCACCCAGGCGCTTTCGAAGTCTTGTTGCTTCTGTTGCGCGAGAATTTCTTGCGGCGGGAACGGCGGGAATGGTTTATCGGCCAGGTCCATTTCGAACTCGGCAATCGGCAGGAACAGCGGCTCAGGCGGACGGACTTCGGTGTCCTTCACGTCGCAGGTGCGCTGCGTGACGATGTGTTCGAGCAATTCCGCGCCAACGGTCGGTTCGACCGGGCCATCGATGGCGACGGGGGTGTAATTGCCAGGCTCCGGTGCAGCATCGCCCAAATGCTCGGCCAGTGCCTGGGCAAAAAAATCCTGCCACAGGTGACTGACGCCGCTCAGTGCTTGGGAATTACGCAGGCCATAATCGCCGTGGGGCGAGATGTAGCCTACTGATGTGCGTTGAATGTCTGACATTTCTCTCGGTCGACGCTCAGCTCTGGCAAAATGCTCGATAGTTTTGTTATCGGCCGTTTTTGCCGATCATTAATTTTTTGAGTGTGTTTTCTGATGAGTGAGCAACCCGCGGCCAGCCGTATCAAAGTCCAGGCCCTGGCCGAAGCGTTTCAGGCTCGCGCCGAGCACTGGGCCGAGCGATTGAACTTGCCGTTGCTGCTGGACGATGCCGAGTTTGCATTGCAAGTGGGTGAGCATGGTTTGCAGCTGCAACAGCTCGGCCCGGACGCACCGGGCCCGGTGCGGGTGGACTTCGTCGAGGGCGGCGCGGCCCATCGCCGGTTGTACGGTGGTGGCAGCGGCCAGATGATCGCCAAGGCTGTCGGTGTCGCTCAAGGCGTGCGGCCAAAGGTACTGGATGCGACGGCAGGGCTGGGCAAGGATGGTTTTGTATTGGCCAGTCTTGGCTGTGAAATGAGCCTGATCGAGCGTCAGCCGTTGATTGGCGCGTTGCTCGAAGACGGTCTGGCCCGCGCGGCGGAAGATTTTGAGGTGGCGCCGATTGTGGCGCGGATGACCTTGCTCAAGGGCAACTCGATCGAGTTGATGCGCAATTGGGAAGGTGAGCCGCCGCAGGTGATCTACCTCGACCCGATGTTCCCGCATCGTGAGAAAACCGCGTTGGTGAAGAAGGAAATGCGCCTGTTTCGCCCGTTGGTAGGCGATGACCCGGACGCACCGGCACTGCTCGCAGCCGCACTTGCACTGGCCAGCCACCGGGTGGTGGTCAAACGCCCGCGCAAGGCGCCCTGCATCGAAGGGCCGAAGCCGAGCCATGCGCTGGACGGCAAATCCAGCCGCTACGACATCTACCCCAAGAAAGCGCTCAAGCCTTAAGACCGTGTTGCTCCCATCGCGAGCAGGCTCGCTCCCACAGTTGACCGCGTTCTTATTTAAAGACGTTGGCCTAATGTGGGAGCGAGCCTGCTCGCGATAGCGTCCGCCCAGACGCTACCTATCTATCAGACCGAATCCGGCCGATACGCCCGCATAAACAACCCCACCACTTCCTGTATGTGAGCCTCGGCCGCGTCCCCGGTCAAGGGTTCGCCGCAGCCGTAGAGCAAGCGGAAATTCGCCGCGCCTTTGAGCAGGCAGAAGAAGTGCTCGGCGGCATTCAGCGGTTTGTCGATGCTCAAGGCGCCGATCTGGTCGATCTTCGTCAGCAAGCGCTCCATGCCCTGCAACATCCGCTGCGGACCTGCCTCGAAGAAGATCAGCGAGAGTTTCGGGTCCTGACTCCCCAGCGTCATGATCAGGCGATGCAGGTTCACCGATTCATCGCTGTTGATCAGTAGATGAAAGCCTCGGGCGATGTTCAACAGCACGTTCTCGATCGGCATGCCGTCGGGCAGTTCGAAGAACAGCGTGGGCAATTGCTCTTCGCATTTGGCCATCACGGCAGAGGAGAACAGCGTCTCCTTGTCGTTGAAGTGACTGTAAACGGTCAGCTTTGATACTCCGGCCTCAGCCGCCACCGCGTCCATGCTGGTGCTTGCGTAACCATTGCTTAGAAAAAGACGCTTTGCCGCCTCGAGGATCGCCTGGCGCTTGGCGAGATCCTTCGGGCGGCCGGGGCCGTTGGGTGCAGGAAGATTGTTGGACATTTTTCGCTTTAATACTGGACTGGTGAGTTTGCTATTAATAACATGCCGGCCAGTATAAATATTCCAAGCTCCATTAGCGAAAGGTCGTTCACCATGTTCCGCTATGCCTTGCCAGTCAGCCTGGCGTTCTTGTTGTCTGCGTGCGGCCATGAAGAGCCGGCGCAAGTCACCGTGCGTCCGGCCATGGTGGTTCAGCCAGAGCCTTCCGCGCAGGCGATGGACAGCTATCCCGGCGAAGTTCGCGCGCGTTACGAGCCAGACCTGGCCTTCCGTATTGGTGGCAAGGTCAGCCGACGACTGGTCGAGGAAGGTGAGCGGGTCAAGGCCAACCAGCCGCTGGCAGAACTCGATCCCCAGGACGTGCGCCTGCAACTGGAAGCGACCCGAGCGCAGGTTGCTGCCGCTGAGGCCAACCTGAACCTGGTGCGTGCCGAGCGTGATCGCTACAAGACCCTGATGGACCGTCAGATGGTCAGCCGCTCGCAGTACGACAATTCTGAAAATCTCTACCGCTCCGGCGAAGCACGGCTCAAGCAGATCAAGGCCGAATTCGACGTGGCCAGCAACCAGGCCAGCTACGCCGTGCTGCGCGCCCCGCATGACGGTGTCGTGGCCAAGCGCTCCGTGGAAGTCGGGCAAGTGGTGGCCGCCGGGCAAACCGCCTTCACCCTGGCCACCGACGGCGAGCGTGAAGTGCTGATCAGCCTGCCGGAGCAAAACTTCGGCCGTTTCAAGGTGGGCCAGCCGGTCACCGTTGAACTCTGGACCCAGCAAGACCAGCGGTTCGCCGGGAGCATTCGTGAACTGTCGCCGGCCGCCGATCCAAAGTCGCGGACCTTTGCCGCGCGCATCACCTTTAGCGCTGGCAWGGTGCCGGCCGAGCTTGGCCAAAGCGCCCGGGTATTCATTCAACTGGCTGACGTGGTGCCGCTGTCGGTGCCGCTCTCGGCGCTCACCGCAGAAAACGGCGCGACGTACGTCTGGGTCGTCGGTGCCAACAACACCCTGAAAAAGGCCCCGGTTCGTGTCGGCGCCTTCGGTGAGAAAACCGTGCCGGTGCTTGACGGCCTCAACCCCAGCGACTGGGTGGTAGCCGCTGGCGTTCATGTGCTCCACGAGGGTCAGCAAGTACGGCCGGTGGATCGCTCCAACCGCGTGGTCAATCTGGCGGTCAAGGAGTAATCCCCGATGCGTTTCAACCTTTCCGAATGGGCGCTGCATAACCGCCAGATCGTACTGTTCCTGATGATTTTGCTGGCGGTCGTCGGCGCGTTGTCCTACACCAAGCTGGGCCAGAGCGAAGACCCGCCGTTCACCTTCAAAGCCATGGTGATCAAGACCAATTGGCCGGGCGCGACGGCCCAGGAAGTCTCGCGGCAAGTCACCGAGCGCATTGAAAAGAAGCTGATGGAAACCGGTGAGTACGAGCGGATTGTTTCGTTCTCTCGCCCCGGTGAATCCCAGGTGACCTTCATGGCCCGGGACTCGATGCATTCGGCGCAGATCCCCGAGCTCTGGTATCAGGTGCGCAAGAAGATCAGCGACATCCGCCAGACCTTGCCACCGGGGATCCAGGGACCGTTCTTCAACGATGAATTCGGCACTACCTTTGGCAATATCTATGCGCTGACCGGCGAGGGTTTCGATTACGCGGTGCTCAAGGATTACGCCGACCGTATCCAGATCCAGCTGCAACGGGTCAAGGATGTGGGCAAGGTCGACTTGCTCGGGCTGCAGGACGAGAAGATCTGGATCGAACTGTCCAACGTCAAACTCGCCACCCTGGGATTGCCGTTGGCCACGGTGCAGCAAGCGCTGGAAGAACAGAACGCAATGTCCAACGCCGGGTTCTTTGAAACCTCCAGTGAGCGTTTGCAACTGCGGGTGACGGGCAATTTCCAGACGGTCGAGCAGATCAGGAATTTTCCGATCCGTGTCGGCGACCGGACCTTCCGTATCGGCGATGTGGCGGACGTGCGCCGTGGCTTCAACGATCCACCGGCGCCGCGCATGCGCTTCATGGGCGAGGACGCAATCGGCCTGGCCGTGGCGATGAAGGATGGCGGCGACATTCTGGTGCTCGGCAAGGCGCTGGAGCTGGAGTTCGAGCGTATCCAGAAAAACCTGCCGGCCGGTATGCAACTGCGCAAGGTCTCCGACCAGCCCGCCGCTGTGAAAAGCAGCGTCGGCGAGTTCGTCCAGGTGCTGGTAGAAGCGTTGGCGATTGTCTTGCTGGTGAGCTTCTTCTCCCTCGGTGTGCGCACTGGCATGGTGGTCGCCCTGGCGATTCCGCTGGTGCTGGCAATGACGTTTGCCTGCATGTATTACCTCGGAATCGGCCTGCACAAGATCTCTCTCGGCGCGTTGGTGCTCGCCTTGGGATTGCTGGTGGACGACGCGATCATCGCCGTGGAAATGATGGCGATCAAAATGGAGCAGGGCTACGACCGGCTCAAGGCTGCCAGCTTTGCCTGGACCAGCACCGCCTTCCCGATGCTCACCGGGACGTTGATCACCGCGGCCGGCTTCCTGCCGATTGCCACCGCGCAATCCGGCACCGGTGAATACACCCGCTCGATCTTCCAGGTGGTGACCATCGCGTTGCTGGCCTCGTGGGTCGCCGCCGTGATGTTTGTGCCCTATCTCGGTGAAAAGCTCCTGCCGGACCTGGCGAAAATTCACGCCGCCAAACACGGTGCCGGTCAGCCGGACCCTTATGGCACGCCGTTCTATCAACGCGTCCGGCGTCTGGTGGAGTGGTGCGTGCGCCGTCGCAAAACCGTGATTGCGTTGACCATCCTGCTGTTTGTGGCTTCGGTGCTGCTGTTCCGTTTTGTGCCGCAGCAGTTCTTCCCGGCTTCTGGGCGCCTGGAACTGATGGTTGATCTGAAACTGGCCGAAGGCGCCTCGTTGAGCAACACCAACGAGGAGGTCAAGCGCCTGGAAGCGATGCTCAAGGAGCGCGCGGGCATCGACAACTATGTCGCCTATGTCGGCACCGGTTCGCCGCGTTTTTACCTGCCGCTGGACCAGCAATTGCCGGCAGCGAGCTTCGCGCAATTTGTGGTCCTGGCAAAAACCATCGAGGAGCGCGAAAGCCTGCGCACCTGGCTGATCGAAACCCTGAACGAACAATTCCCGGCCTTGCGCTCGCGGGTCACGCGCCTGGAAAACGGTCCGCCAGTGGGGTATCCGGTGCAGTTCCGGGTCACTGGCGAACACATTGAAGAAGTCCGCGCCCTGGCACGTAAAGTCGCGGCCAAGGTGCGTGAGAACCCGCATGTGGTCAACGTGCACCTGGACTGGGAAGAGCCGAGCAAAGTGGTGTACCTGAACGTCGATCAGGACCGCGCGCGAGCCTTGGGCGTGAGCACGGCAAACCTGTCGAGGTTCTTGCAAAGCTCACTGACCGGTTCCAGCGTCAGCCAGTACCGTGAAGACAACGAGTTGATCGAGATCCTCTTGCGCGGCACCTTGCACGAACGCACCGAACTGTCGCGGCTGTCGAGCCTGGCGGTGCCGACCGACAACGGCAAAAGTGTCGCGCTGTCGCAGGTGGCGACCCTGGAATACGGCTTCGAAGAAGGCATTATCTGGCACCGCAACCGCTTGCCAAACGTGACGATTCGCGCCGACATCTATGACAAGGAGCAACCGGCAACCCTGGTTAAGCAGATCCTTCCGACACTCGAGCCGATTCGCGCCGAATTGCCTGACGGTTATTTGCTGGACGTCGGCGGCACGGTAGAAGACTCGACCCGTGGCCAGGATTCGGTGAATGCCGGTGTGCCGTTGTTCATCGTGGTTGTACTGACCTTGCTGATGCTGCAACTGCGCAGCTTCTCACGCACGGCGATGGTATTTCTGACGGCGCCGTTGGGATTGATCGGTGTCACCTTGTTCCTGATGGTGTTCCGTCAGCCGTTCGGTTTCGTGGCCATGCTCGGGACCATCGCGCTGTCGGGGATGATCATGCGTAACTCGGTGATCCTGGTCGACCAGATCGAACAGGACATCCTCGCCGGGCTCAAACCCTGGCAAGCGATCATCGAAGCCACGGTGCGGCGCTTCCGGCCTATCGTGCTGACTGCACTGGCCGCCGTGCTGGCGATGATTCCGTTGTCACGCAGCGTGTTCTTCGGCCCGATGGCGGTAGCGATCATGGGCGGCTTGATCGTCGCGACGGCGCTGACCTTGCTGTTCCTGCCGGCGCTGTATGCGGCGTGGTTCAGGGTCAAGAAAGAACCGGTTTGACACAGGAACCGTAGGAGCAAAGCTTGCTCGCGATGGCATCAACGCGGTCATCAGGTCGACCGCGTCGCCTGCATCGCGAGCAAGCATTGCTCCTACAGATATCTCAGTTTTGGCTGATATTGAGACATGGGCGTCGTTATGTTGTACTCATAACTCAGTTTCTCGAGTTTTTGAGACAGCGATGATAAAAAGCCCTCCAGCCATAGACCCGAGTCTTTTCGACGCACTCGGCCAATCGCCTCACAAGGAAAAGCTGGTCGACTATCTGGCACTGCTCAAGCCGCTGGATGATCAGGGGCGTTACTTGCCGTTCGATGATCTGCGTTTTCGCTGGCCGCCCGGTCTTGATCCGACCTTATGCTGGGCCTTGGTGAAAAAGGCCCGCGTGGCGCAATACGTGCGTTTGTTGCCGCTGGGCGAGCCGAGCCAATGGGGCCAGTTCGTCCTGACACCGCTGGCACAGAAAACCCTCTCGACGGTTGATCGTCAGGCCACGACCGCCGCGCTGGAATACATGACTCATCATATCGGTGAGACGGCGCATTTCAGTTACCTGCTCAATGACCTGATCGAAGACGAAGCCATCAGCAGCAGCCAGCTCGAGGGCGCCGCGACCACCACGCTGGTGGCCAAGGACATGCTCAAGCGCAATCGCCTGCCGCGTACCCCGGACGAGCGAATGGTTATCGGCAACTACAAAATGATGATCTTCGCCTGGGAGAAGCGTCACGAGCCATTGAGTGTCGAACTGATCCGGCAACTGCATCGTGTCGGTGTCGAAGGCATTGATGACGCGCTGTATTCGCCGGGACTTTTTCGCAGCAATGATCAGGTCGTGGTACAGGATGGTGAAGGCCATACCGTTCATACACCGCCGCCATCCACGGGCATCAGCGCTCGGCTCGATGGATTGGCGAGCTGGATCAACCAGCCCCACGACGACCCTCTACGCGTTGATTATGTGCACCCGATGATCAAGGCCATCGCCCTGCATTTTGCCCTGGGCTACGAGCATCCGTTTCGCGATGGCAATGGCCGGGTGGCGCGGGCGTTGTTTTACTGGTTCATGTTCAAGAATGACTTCTCGGCATTTCGCTACATCGCGATCAGCATTCTGCTGCGCAATGCGCCGGTGAAGTACGGTCGGTCTTATGTGCATACCGAGAGCGACGCGCTGGACCTGACGTACTTCATCGATTACCAGTGTTCGGTGATTTTGCGGGCCGTGACCGGGTTCACGGCGGCTTATCAAAAAAGCCTGGTTGATGCCGAAGGTTTTGATCGCTGGCTGGAGGAATCCGGGCTTTTCGAGCAGTTGACCGAGAAGCAGCGCACGCTGTTTCAGATTGCCAAGAGCGGCAGGGCCAAGGAATTCACCGCGGTCAATGTGAAGGAAAACCTGGATTGCTCCTACAACACGGCGGCCACGACCTTGAACGGTTTGGTTGAGTTGAAGCTGTTCGAGAAGAAAAAGATGGGCCGTGAGTGGGTGTTCTTTTTGCGCGAGTCATCACACATCAAAACGGACTGGTCGTAGGCTGCGATCCAAACATCAAAAAATCGCAGCCTGCGGCAGCTCCTACGCGGTGGTGGTGTTAAGTCTCTGGCTGATCAACGTTATCCAGCGCGCGGTTCACCGCCAGTTCTGCCAGGGCCACCATCTGCTGAATCGCCAGTGCGCTGTTGCGCTTGGGGCCGTCGAGTTCAAACGCCAGGTCGCTGGCCATGACATTGGCCGAGGCCAGGGTTTCGCAGGCGTGGGCCAGCAGGGTTTCGCTGTCGACCTCTGGGGCGATGACGAAGATGCAGCTGGGCCGGCGGTCGGTCAGCAACTTCTTGGTTTCAGGTAACAGCAGGTAATGATCGAGCGCCCGGTGGGCGGCGGCGTGGAGTTCTTTCGAGTCGAGGGACGCGTAGGGGGACACGCTTTCGGCGTCGGCTTCGGGGGGATTGGGTGTGGGCTTGAACATGGCGAAACTCCTCAGTGTACGGAGTCGCAACCTATGGGCTACCAACCAATAGGGTGGCGACTGAACGCAGGTTGGTAGCCCGGCCACCAAGGAAACCGGTGCGCCCGAAGGCGCCCTGCGCACAGCCGCCATAACAAACAGTAGGCCAAAAGAAACCGCCCACCGTGTGGAAATGTCGGCGCTGTGCGCCTTGGAAAAAAACCGGGCTACCAAACCCGATCGCTGATTTTCAGCGACCCGGAGACGATAGAGCCCAGTGCCCAAGCGCACAAGCCGGCGGATTCTGGCGTAGGTGTAGGGCGCAACGCAAGACGCTGTGGCTTGTGACGAACGCAGTCGCCATGCAATTAAACACCACAAACCTAATGTGGGAGCGAGCAAGCCCTAATCCCCGTAGTCAAGCCGTTACGCGACCCTGTAGCAGCTGGCGACGCTTGTATTGATCGTTCCCGCGCGTGGGAACGATCAGCGGGGGGAGGGTTACAGCGCGCCGAAGACTTTCTTCGCCAGGCTGGTCGCGGCTTCCGCCGGGTTGGCGCGGATGCCTTCTTCCTTCTGGGCGATCATCTTGAACAGGCCGTCCAGGGCCYTTTCCGTCACGTAGCCTTCAACGTTGGCACTCTTGGCATCGAGCACGCCGAAGGTTGCCGCCTGGCTGGCGAACGAGTTGTACTGCTTGGCCAGGCCCACCTGGTCGGTGGCTTGTTTGACGATCGGCAGGAACTTGGCGCGGATTTGTTCGCGGCTGGTCTTGTCCAGGTACTGGGTGGCCGAATCCTTGCCGCCGGTGAGGATGCCCTTGGCATCGGTCACGGTCATCTTTTTCACCGCATCCACCAGCAGCGCCTGGGCCTGCGGCATGGCCGCTTCCGCCGCCTTGTTCATGCTGGTTTCCAGTTGATCGACCTGGTCCCCCATGCCGAACTGTTTCATCTTGCTGGCGACCTTGCCCAGTTTGCCCGGCAGTTCGATCTTTACTTCAGGGTTGTTGCTGAAACCGCCCGGTTTGCCGAGCGTGGTGACGGCCGCTACGGCCCCTTGGGCCAGGGCGTCCTTGAGACCGCCCGAGGCTTCTCCCTGGGAAAGACTGCCCAGCGACAGGGCCAGCGCGTTGGCGGAGATCAGCAGGCCAGCACAGAGGCCGGCGAAGCGAAGGGTAGAGCGGAGCATGGCAGTTTCCTTGTTCGATAAAAGCAATTAACGGACCGCGGACGGCTTTAAATCAGTTAGTCGGCTTGCAGCGCAGGTGCGGGTTGATCCGCCGCATCTTCGCTGCGATGCAGCGCCACCTGACGGATCGACAAGCGAATCTCTGCCGGCAATACCCGTTTGGCCGCGCCTTCAGCCAGTTCGCCGAGCAGTTCGTGGTGGCTCAGCTTGCCGGCTTCGTCGCGCTTGAGCACGTCGAGGTTCAGCAGGGTCTGGATGAAGTGGCGGAACAGGCTCTTGTCGAAGAACTCCGGGGCGTTCAGGCCATGCAGGATCGACAGGCGCTGGGCCATGACCGTGCACAGGTCTTCCAGTTCTTCGGCGGTGAGGGTGTTCTGGCCGCTGTTGAGCAGCAGGGAAACGGTCATGTAGAAGCGCTGCAAGGTCTGCGCGATGCTCTTGGACAGCAAGGTCAGCAGCACGAAATGCCGGGAGCTTGGCGCCGGGCGCAAGTACACGTTGTTCTCGAAACGCAGCAGGCCTTGTTCGACAAAGGCCTCGAGCCATTGGTCGATCACCGCATCCAGTTCGTCCAGYGWCCARCGAATGAACARCTCCGATTGCAGGTACGGATACAGCGCGCGCGCGTAGCGCAGGATTTGTTCGCGGCTCATGCGCGAGGCGCTCTGGAAGAAGCTCGCAAGCAACGCCGGCAGGGCGAAAATGTGCAGCACGTTGTTGCGGTAGTAGGTCATCAGGACGGCGTTTTGCTCGTCCAGGTAAAGAATCTTGCCCAGCGCATCGCTTTGCTCAGAGAGCAGGTCCATGTCCTTGACGTGTTCGATCAGCGCCCGGCCGTCGCCTTCCGGCAGCGTGGTGTGTGGTGAGTAAGGCACTTTGCGCAGCAAGGCCAGATACAAATCAAGCACCCGCGCCATGGCGCGATCGTCCAGCGCCAGACGGCTGGTGGAAAGCAGCGCCAGCGCCACCAGGTTCACCGGGTTGATCGCGGCCGCTTCGTTCAAATGCCGCGCTACGCGCTCGCCGAGACGGTTGGTGGTCGCGTTGAGCCAGGCCGGCTTGAACTGTGGGCCCAGCTCCTGGGTGCGCCAATCCGGTTGTTCGCTGTCGAGGAACTCCGCCAGTTTGATCGGCTCGCCGAAGTTCACCGCCACCTGGCCGAAGCGCTGTTTGAGCGCGCCGATGACTTTGAAAATGTCGAAGATCGACTCTTTCTTCTTGCTCGCGCCACGCAGTTCGCCGAGGTAGGTCCGGCCTTCGAGTACCCGCTCGTAACCGATGTACACCGGGATGAAAACGATCGGCATGCGCGACGAGCGCAGGAAGCTGCGCAGGGTGATCGCCAGCATCCCGGTTTTCGGTTGCAGCATGCGCCCGGTGCGCGAACGGCCGCCCTCGACGAAGTACTCCACCGGAAAGCCTTTGGTGAACAGCGTGTGCAGGTATTCGTTGAACACCGAGGTGTAGAGCGGATTGTCCTTGAACGGCGGGGTCAGGCCGTTGCGAAACAGCAGGTAGGAGAGCAGCAGGTAATCGATGTGGCTGCGATGGCACGGCACGTAGATCACTTCGTGACCTTGGGCGACGTTCTGCACGCCTTCGATGTGGTTGACCTTGATCCCGTCGTAGATCTTGTTCCAGAACCAGCTCAGCACCACTTCCAGAAAACGGATCGCGGTGTAGGTGTAGTCCGAGGCAATTTCGTTGCCGTAACGCAGGGCCTGCGCCTTGGCTTTCTCGGGCGAAATGTTTTCGCGCTCGGCTTCGTCGAGGATCGCCTGTTTGACCAGTGGCTGATTCAGCAGGCCTTTGACCAGGTTGCGACGGTGGGAAATGTCCGGGCCGATGACCGCGGCTTTGAGGTTGCGAAAGTGCACCCGCAAAATGCGTTGGGCCATGCGCACGGTGCGTTCATGGCCCTTGTTGTGCTCGATCAGCTCGCGCAGGTGGATCGGCGCGGAGAATTGCACGCGGGTCTTGCGCCCCAGAATCATGATGCTCAGCAGTCGGCGCAGGCGCCCGGTCACCGCCCAGCTGTCAGCAAAGAGCAATTTCCACGGGCTCGATTCGCTGTCCGGCGACTGGCCCCAGAACACGCTGACCGGGATGATCTGCGCGTCTTCGGCGCCATTCTGGCTCAAGGCGCTGACCAGCCGGGTGAGGGTGGGCGGTGCGCCGCGCTTGTCCTGGCGGCCGAGCCAGTCGGGCTCAGGTGTCAGGTAGAAGAACGCGGCAGGCTCCACCAGGTTGCCCACCGATGTCGGCAGCACCGGGCGTGGCAGTCCGGCCTTGCGGCATTCGGTATCGACCACGGCGAGGTCGGTCAGCGAAGGATTTTGCAGGACGTAGAACACCGGACGACTGCGGTCGAGGTTGAGGGTGAAGGACGACTGATTGATCGTCTCCGAGCGAACCCAGAGGTACAACAGTCGGCGCAAGGCGCCAAACACCAGACGGCGGAACGGGGAGCGGGTCATACGGCTTCTGCTTTAGTTGAAAAAACCGAGCAAGCGCTCGGGGCCGGTAGTGTGCCGTATTCGTCGAAAATCGGCAAAAAAGCGCCGAAGTAATCTTGAGTTGAGAGTTTTTGTGGCTGTCATATACTCGGCCAGTCGTTTGCCACTATCGGCGCTGTTTCTTACAGAAAACCGAGCGCTGGCAAACGTTCTCAAGGCTTGTCCGTGAACAGGCCGACCAATAATAAAAAAAGGGGGATTGATTGATGGCAACGCGCGAGACCGGCAACGTGAAGTGGTTCAACGACGCCAAGGGCTACGGCTTCATTCAGCGTGAGGACGGGGCAGACGTGTTCGTGCATTACCGCGCGATCCGTGGTGAACGCTCCCACATTAGATCTTTGTTGGGCATGCCATCGCAGGTTCAGGTTTTAAGCGGTTTTCCAGGTGATCTCTTCTTCACCGTCGACGCTGATCCGAATCCAGCGATCAGCCGTCTCTTCACCTTCTTCCTCGACCCAGGTCCCTGGCGCGCAGCGCACTTCGACGTTCAGCGCGGCAAAGGCGGCGCGGGCGCAGGCGATGTCGTCGTCCCACGGCGTCTGGTCGCTTTCCAGGTACAGGCTGTTCCACTTGCCCACGGCTTTTGGCAGCCAGGTCACAGGCACGTTGCCGGCCTTGCACTTGTAGGTCTGACCTTTCTGAACCCAGTCGGTGCAAGGGCCCAGCGCCGCGCCGAGCCAGGTGGCGATGGCCTTGTAGTCGACGTCGGCGTCTTTCAGGTAAATCTCGATATCGGGTTGGCGCATGGATGTTCCTCACTGCGGGTTTCGAAAAATCCATTCGCGGATTTAGCCGGCCTCAAGCCACTGCTCAAGGCCAAAAGTTTAAGGGTTGCTCTGAAATAATTACTGCAGAACGAAGTAATCGTAGCGCATCGACACACTGACCTCGAACGGCTCGGTCTGTTCGATGACGGCCGCCCGGCGTTCGGCACTTGCGCGCCAGCCGTGAGGCGTCATGGCCAGCAGGTTGGCGCGGTCCTGGCCATTCACCAGATTCAGTTTGAATTCGAGGGTTTCGCTGTGTTGCAGCGTCATGCCTTCTGGCACCAGGGCCAGGTGTTTGTCATCGGTGTATTCACGCACTTCGTCGTACAGACGCTCACGCAGTTCCATCAGATGGCCGCTGGTCGGCCCGACTTTCATCAAGCCGCCACCCGGGCTGAGCAGGCGTTTGGCTTCCTGCCAGTCGAGCGGGCTGAACACGCTGGCAAGGAACTGGCAGCTGGCATCGGCCAACGGTACCCGGGCCATGCTGGCGATCAACCAGGTCAGCTGCGGGTTACGTTTGCAGGCGCGTTTGACCGCTTCGCGGGAGATATCCAGCGCGTAGCCATCGGCATTCGGCAGGGCGTCGGCGATTTGCGCGGTGTAGTAACCCTCGCCACAACCTATGTCCAGCCAGCGCTGTGGCGCACGTTCAGCCGCCAGCTCGGCGAGCCGCTTGGCCACTGGCGCGTAATGCCCAGCGTTCAAGAAGTCGCGACGGGCTTCAACCATCGCCTGGTTGTCGCCTGGGTCACGGCTGTTCTTGTGCTGCACCGGCAGCAGGTTCAGGTAACCCTGGCGGGCGCGGTCGAAGCGATGCCCGGCCGGGCACGCGACGCCGTTGTCGACCGCGTTCAGCGGCGCGCTGCAGATAGGACAGGCGAGCATCAGGCGAGCAACTTGATCAGGGTCTGGTAGTAGATTTCGGTCAGCAGGTCGAGGTCGCTGGCCAGCACGCGCTCGTTGACCTGGTGAATCGTCGCGTTGACCGGGCCAAGCTCGACCACTTGCGTACCCATGGTGGCGATGAAGCGCCCGTCCGACGTACCACCGCTGGTGGATGCCTTGGTTTCGCGACCGGTGATGGTCTTGATGCTTGCCGACACCGCATCGAGCAGGGCGCCCGGCTCAGTGAGGAACGGCAGGCCGGACAGCGCCCAGTCGATGTGCCAGTCCAGGCCATGTTTGTCGAGGATATCGGCCACCCGCTGTTGCAGGCCTTCGACGGTCGACTCGGTGGAGAAACGGAAGTTGAACACCGCCACCAGATCACCGGGAATGACGTTGGTCGCGCCGGTGCCGGAGTTGACGTTGGAAATCTGGAAACTGGTCGGCGGGAAGAAATCATTGCCGTGGTCCCAGTGCTCGGCGGCCAGTTCGGCCAGGGCCGGGGCGGCGAGGTGGATCGGGTTCTTCGCCAGGTGCGGGTAGGCCACGTGACCTTGCACACCGCGCACGGTGAGCTTGGCGCCAAGGGAGCCGCGACGGCCGTTCTTGACCACGTCACCGACCAGGGTGGTGCTCGACGGTTCGCCGACGATGCACCAGTCCAGACGCTCTTTGCGCGCTGCGAGGCGTTCGACCACTGCTTTAGTGCCGTGATGCGCCGGGCCTTCTTCGTCGCTGGTGATCAGGAAGGCGACCTTGCCCTTGTGGTCCGGGTAGTCGGCGACAAAACGTTCGGCCGCCACGGTCATGGAGGCCAGGCTGCCTTTCATGTCTGCCGCGCCACGGCCTCAGAGCATGCCGTGTTCGTCGATCACCGCGTCGAACGGATCGATCTGCCAGGCCTGCACCGKRCCGGTCGGCACCACATCGGTGTGACCGGCGAAGCACAGCACCGKACCGTCGTGTTTGCCGTGGGTGGCCCAGAAGTTATCCACATCCTCGATGCGCATCGGCTCAAGCGCAAAACCGGCATCGCCCAGGCGCTGCATCATCTGCTTCTGGCAATCGGCGTCGACCGGCGTCACGGACGGACGACGGATCAGGTCGATAGCGAGTTGGAGGGTCGGCGAAAGGTCGGCGTGGGCCGTCATGGGATGCTCCAGAAACATGAAATATGGGCGCGGACTAATGTGGGAGCGGGCTTGCTCGCGAAGGGACCCCCGCTCCCACAGGTATTGAGTTCGGCCGTTGGATTGTGACCGGCCAAGCCCTGCAAAATGGCAGATATCTTAAAGCAAAACGGCGGCCAGAGGCCGCCGTTTAGTGGTTTGCGCAGATTTAAGCGGCAGGTGCCGGCTCGGTTTCTGGCGCAGGTTTTGGCAGCGAAGACAGGAAGGCCATGATCAGCGCAGCCAGATACGGCAGCGACTGCACCAGCAACATGGTCACCCAGAAGCGCATGTCGTTGCTCGGGAGGCCTTGCACCAGGTAAATCCCCAGTGCCGCGCCCCACAACAGCAGCATGATGAACAGCTCTTCGCGCGCTTCCGAAATCGCTACCCAGAAACCGTGGTTATCGGCATTTTTCGGGGTGCGGAAAAACGGAATGCTGCTGGTGAAGAAACCGTACAGCACCGCTTTGGCGATGGTGTGCGACAACGCCAGGCCGGCCAATGCCGCGCAGAATGCATCCTTCAGGTTGACCCCGACCGCGCGGCGGTAGAGGAAAATGATCTTGCCGACCTTGAACACAAACAGCGCCAGGGGCGGGATTGCGAAGATCAGCAGCGGTGGATCGACCCGTTGCGGCACGATGATCATCGCCGCCGACCAGAGCAGGGCGCCGACGGTGAAGAAGATGTTCATGCCATCCGCGACCCACGGCAACCAGCCCGCGAGGAAGTGGTAACGCTGGCCACGGGTCAGCTCGGTGTCCTTGCCGCGCAACAGGCTGGCGGTGTGCCGCTTGATGATCTGAATCGCTCCGTAGGCCCAGCGGAAACGCTGTTTCTTGAAGTCGATAAAGGTATCGGGCATCAGGCCCTTGCCATAGCTGTTGTGGTAGTACGCCGCCGACAGGCCTTTTTCGAACACCCGCAGACCCAATTCGGCGTCTTCGCAGATGCACCAGTCAGCCCAGCCGAGCTCTTCGAGCACCGAGCGACGGGTCATGGTCATGGTGCCGTGCTGGATGATCGCGTCACGGTCGTTACGGGTCACCATGCCGATGTGGAAGAAGCCTTTGTATTCCGCGTAGCAGAGCTTCTTGAAGGTGCTTTCGTTCTGGTCGCGATAATCCTGTGGCGACTGCACCACGGCGATTTTCGGATCGGCGAAGTGCGGCACCATGTGCTTGAGCCAGTTCGGGTCGACGCAGTAGTCCGAGTCGATCACCGCGATGACTTCGGCATCCTTGGCGGTGTGCGGGATCAGGTAGTTCAGTGCACCGCCCTTGAAACCGGCCAATGGCGAGACGTGGAAGAACTTGAAGCGCGGGCCGAGGGTTTCGCAATAGGCCTGCACCGGTTCCCAGACGGCCGGGTCCTTGGTGTTGTTGTCGATGATCAGGACTTCGAAGTCCGGATAGTCGAGGTTGGCCAGGGCGTTGAGGGTCTGTTTGACCATCTCCGGCGGCTCGTTGTAGCACGGCACATGGATCGAGACTTTCGGACGGTAGTCCGAGTCGCCCACCACCGGCAGGAATTCACGCCGACGTTTGTGGGTCCAGACGGTCTCGGCCAGTTCGTGGGCTTCGGTCAGCAGTACGATAAATACCCCGAGCGCACCGAGGGCGAGCAGAAAGCCCACCGTCAGGCTGAACCAGGTGCTGTATTGCTGGCTGTAGTCGTAACCGATCCACACCAGTGCCGAACCGCCGAGGAACGCGGTGAAGGTCAGGAAGGTCCGACCGCGCTGGCGCAGGGCCGAGCCGTCGATCATCAGCAGGGTCAGGGACAACAACGCCAGGACCACGGAGCCGACCGCCAGTACCCGCCATTGCGGAATCGCTACGACCGGGCCTTCGAAGTTGAATTTCTGCTGACGCGCGGCGTTGAACACGCCCCAGTAGGCACCTACCGAACCTTCGTCGCTGGCTTTCCATGGCTGGTCAAATGCTTCGATCACGAAGTAGTTGAAGCCCTGGCGGTTGAGCTTGTTCACCAGCGTACGCAGGTAAATCGCCTGGTCCGCCGGGGTCGCATCAGCACCACCGCGCATGCGGCCATTGCTCGGCCAGCCCACTTCGGACAGCAGCAACGGCTTTTTCGGGAAGAGTTTTTTCAGGTCGCGGGCACGGTCCAGAACAAACTGGCCGGCCTGGTCCACCGGAATGAATTCCCAGTACGGCAGGATGTGAGCCGCGATCAGGTCGACGTGCTTGGCCAGCATCGGGTTTTCTTCCCAGACGTGCCATTGCTCGGACGTGGTCACCGGAACCTTTACCGCTGCGCGCACGCGATCGAGGATCACGCTCAATTGCTCGGCGGTGATTTCCTTACGGAAGATCGCTTCGTTACCGACCACCACGCGCACGACGCTGCGCGAGCTGTTGGCCAGCGCGATGGCGCGCTGGATCTCGCGTTCGTTACGCTCAAGATCGGGGCTGATCCAGATCCCGAGCGTTACGCGCAGGCCGAATTCTTCCGCCAGTTTCGGGATGTCCTCCAGCGTACCGTCGACGGAGTAGGTCCGGATGTTGTCGGTCAGCTTGCTCATGATCTCCAGGTCGCGACGCATTTCATCGTCGGACGGGAACTGGCTTTTCTGTGGGAACTGGCCTTGCTGGAACGGCGAGTAAGAAAAACCGGAGATCTGCTCAGGCCAGTTGGGGGTCGTGACGGGGCGGTTGATCAGCGCCCAGAAACCGGTGAACAGCGCGGCAATCGCCAGCACTACCACCAGATTGAGTCCAAATTTACGCGATGACATAGCTATATCGGGTTCCAAAAGGTGTGGAACGAGGGGACGGTTGGCACGCGCCAATCGGCGCGCATCCTACACTGGCCTTCAACTGAGCGTACAGCAGACAGAAAAAAGCCGGACATTGGGCAAGCCATCTTCGCTTAAGTTCTTTTGTGTGACAAAAAATGTACAAATGCGGGCACAAATAAAGCACGACCCGCTGCCGTTTATAGCGCAAAGATGTTCTTGGCACGCATCGGCCCTATAATGCGCGCCGGTTTTTAGGGTAGTGGTCATGAGTACAGAAGATCCGCGGTTTGCTGGCATTGCCCGCTTGTATGGCATCGAAGGCCTGGCGCGTTTGCGCGCGGCCCATGTGGCGATTGTTGGCGTCGGTGGCGTCGGTTCCTGGGCGGCGGAAGCCATGGCCCGTTGCGGTGTCGGCGAAATCTCGCTGTTCGACCTCGATGACGTGTGCGTCAGCAACGCCAATCGCCAGTTGCATGCACTGGACAGCACTGTCGGCAAACCCAAGGTCGAGGTGATGGCCGAGCGCCTGCGCGGGATCAACCCGGAATGCACCGTGCACGCGGTGGCGGATTTCGTCACCCGCGAGACCATGGCCGAGTACATCACGCCAAATATCGACTGCGTGATCGACTGCATCGATAGCGTCAACGCCAAGGCTGCGCTGATCGCCTGGTGCAAACGTCGCAAGATCCAGATCATCACCACGGGCGGTGCGGGCGGGCAGATCGATCCGACGCTGATCCAGGTGTGTGACCTGAACCGGACCTTCAATGACCCGCTGGCTTCGAAAGTGCGTTCCACGTTGCGTCGCGATTATGGTTTCTCACGCACCGTGACCCGTCACTACAGCGTGCCGTGCGTATTCTCCACCGAGCAGCTGCGCTATCCGAAACCCGATGGCAGCATTTGCTTGCAGAAGAGCTTCGTCGGCGATGGGGTGAAACTCGACTGCGCTGGCGGTTTTGGCGCGGTGATGATGGTGACCGCGACGTTCGGCATGGTTGCCGCGACCAAGGCTGTGGATAAGATTGTGGCGGGTGTGCGGCGCCCGGCGGATCGGGTCAAGCCTGAGGTTTGACAGGTGTGGCTGATGGCCTCATCGCGAGCAGGCTCGCTCCCACAGTGAACGCATTCCAATGTGGGAGCGAGCCTGCTCGCGATGGCGATTAACCCGCCAACTCATTCATTCGCTGTAACACCGCATTCAAGCCATTGCTGCGCGACGGCGACAGTTGTCGCGATAACCCCAGTTGATTAAACCAATCGGGCAAATCCACCTGTTGCAACTCGGCGGCGGTCAAGCCGTTGACCCGCGCCAGCAGCAGCGCCACCAACCCGCGAATCAACCGCGCATCGCTGCTGGCAGCAAACTGCCAATGACCGTCTTGCAGCGCGCCCACCAGCCATACCTGACTTTCGCAGCCATGTACGCGATTGGCCTCGGTCTTGTCTGCATCGCTCAATGGCGGAAGCCGTTCGCCCCATTGCATCAGCAAGCGAGCGCGTTGTTCCCAGCCGGCAGCGGCCTGAAAGGTTTCCAGTGCCGTAATGGCATCCGCCGGCAGGCTCATCGCAACAACTCCAGCGCTTGATCAAGGGCTTCGAAAAAGCGCTCAAGGTCTTCCGAGTCGTTGTACAGCGCCAACGAAACCCGAATTGCCCCCGCCAGCTCGAAGCTCTTCAACAACGGCATGGCGCAATGGTGTCCGGCACGTACGGCGATGCCCTGTTCGGTGAGCAGATGCGCCAAATCGGCGTTGTGCACGCCTTCGACGACAAAACTGGCCAGTGCCAGTTGCGGCTTGCCCAGCAGGCGAATGCCATTGCGCGCCTGCAAGCCCTTCAACAGGTAATCATGCAGCGCGGCTTCGTGGGCGCACACGGCGTCCTGGTCCAGACCGGCGAGATAGTCGAGGGTCGCGCCCAGGCCAATCACGCTGGCAATCGGCGGTGTGCCGGCTTCAAAACCCAGYGGAGCCGGGCGGAAGCGCGCGTCGTGGTAGTTGGCGTCCAGCACCATCTCGCCGCCGAACTGCCATGGGCGCAGCTGTTGCAGGGCTTCGTTGAGGCCATACAGCACGCCGAGACCGTCCGGGCCATAGAGTTTGTGGCTGGAAAAAACGTAAAAGTCGCAACCCAGCGCCTGCACGTCATGGCGGCCATGGACCACGCCTTGGGCGCCATCGACCACGGTCAAGGCGTTTTGCGCCTTGGCCAGCGCCAGCAACGGCGCTAACGGTTGCCACGCGCCGAGCACGTTGGACAACTGGCTGACCGCCAGCAACCGTGTGCGTGGGCCGATCAGTTGGGAGGCGGCGTCGAGATCGATCAGACCGTCCGCGTCCAGCGGTAACACCACCAGTTTCAGGTCGCGACGGTGTGCCAATTGCTGCCACGGCAACAGGTTGGCGTGGTGTTCCAGGGCGCTGATGACGACTTCATCGCCGGGATTGAATAGGTGTTCCAGGCCATAGGCCAGGAGGTTCAGCGCAGAGGTTGCGCCGTGGGTAAAGATGATTTGCCCGCTGTTGCCAGCATTGAGCCAGTGCGCGACTTTGCTGCGGCTGCCTTCGAACGCCTGCGTGGCGTGGGCGCCGGGCAGGTRTTGCGCACGATGGACGTTGGCCGCGCCGTTGGCGTAGTAATGCGCCAGTGCGTCGAGCAGGGCTTGGGGTTTCTGGGTGGTGGCGGCGTTGTCCAGATAGGTCTGGTCTTGCCGTTGCAGAGCGGCGATGGCCGGAAAATCGGCGCGCCAGGGAGAGGGAATCATCATGTTGTTCGGCCCATGCGCATGACCCTGTGGGAGCGAGCTTACTCGCGATGGCGTCCTTGAGGCCGCCAAAAAGCTTCGCGAGCAGGCTCGCTCCTACAGGTGATCATTTGAGGCTGCTTAGTTGTGAGCGTGCAGCGCTTCGTTCAGTTCGATGGCCGATTTGTGGGTTTTGCATTCCACGGCACCGGTCTCCGAATTGCGGCGGAACAACAGGTCAGGCTGGCCCGCCAGTTCGCGGGCCTTGAGCACTTTGACCAGTTTGTTGTTCTCGTCCAGCAGTGCCACCTTGGTGCCAGCGGTCACGTACAGGCCCGACTCGACGGTGTTGCGGTCGCCCAATGGAATGCCGATACCGGCGTTGGCGCCGATCAGGCAGCCTTCGCCAACCTTGATCACGATGTTGCCGCCGCCCGACAGGGTGCCCATGGTCGAGCAGCCGCCGCCCAGGTCCGAACCCTTGCCGACGAACACGCCCGCAGAGACGCGACCTTCGATCATGCCCGGGCCTTCGGTGCCAGCGTTGAAGTTGACGAAACCTTCGTGCATCACGGTGGTGCCTTCGCCGACGTAGGCGCCCAGACGGATCCGCGCAGCGTCAGCAATACGCACGCCAGCCGGTACCACGTAGTCGGTCATTTTCGGGAACTTGTCGACCGAGAACACTTCCAGCAGCTCGCCACGCAGGCGCGCTTCCAGTTGATGTTCGGCCAGTTCATTCAGGTCGATTGCGCCCTGGCTGGTCCAGGCCACGTTCGGCAGCAACGGGAAGATCCCGGCCAGGTTCAGGCCGTGTGGCTTGACCAGGCGATGGGACAGCAGGTGCAGCTTGAGGTAGGCCTCAGGGGTGGAGCTCAGTTGTGCGTCTTCGGCCAGCAGGGTGGCAACCAACGGCTTGTGGCTTTCGGCCAGGCGGGTCAGCAACGCCGCTTGAGCAGCATCGACTGCTTTCAGGGCTTCAGCCAGTTGCGCGGCCTGGGCGGTAGTGAAAGCGATGGCCTGATTGCCTTCGGTGTAGCCCAGAATCGGCGCGACAGCGGCGACGAGCTCAGCCGATGGCTTGAGAACCGGAGCTGCGTAAAACACTTCCAGCCATGCACCTTGAYGGTTTTGAGTGCCGACACCAAAGGCCAGGCTGAACAGGGTAGTGGACATGTTTATACCTCTAACAAAATTGAACGGGCTGGCTTACTTGAGCGCTGCCGCGTAAATGTCTGGCTTGAAGCCAATCAGGGTTCGGTCACCGAGATCGAGCACCGGGCGCTTGATCATCGAAGGTTGTGCGAGCATCAATTCGATAGCTTTCGCCTGGTCGAGATCGGCTTTGCGTTCGTCGTCGAGTTTGCGAAAGGTCGTGCCTGCACGGTTGAGCACCACTTGCCAGCCGTGCTCGTTGCACCACTGGGTCAGGTGTTCACGGTCGATACCGGCCGTTTTGTAATCATGAAAGTCAAAATGGACAGCGTTTTCATCGAGCCAGGTGCGCGCCTTTTTCATGGTGTCGCAGGTCATGGTGTCGCAGG